>NZ_JBFBBE010000016.1:0-143582 GCF_040682555.1 Streptomyces sp. NPDC051172 | reverse complement strand
CCCAGGACCAGCCAGAACTACACCATCCACGCCACCGTCACGTTCTTCGAACACGGACTCGCAAACCGCTCACGGACGTAAACGCAACGGTGTTGGCCTCCGGGTCGATTCTGGCGCGCTGCCGTGGCTCAGGCGAGGGCGGGGCCGCTGCCCGCGAGGACCTCGGGCCGCAGCAGGTCGGCGAGCCGTTCGGCGGGCAACAGGCCCTTCTCCAGGACGAGTTCGGCGACGCCCCGGCCGGTGACGAGGGCCTCCTTGGCGATGTCGGTGGCGGCCGTGTACCCGATGTGCGGGTTGAGGGCGGTCACCAGGCCGATGGAGTTCTCCACGCTCGCGCGCAGCGCCTCGGTGTTGGCGGTGATGCCGTCGACGCACCGCTCGGCGAGCGTCAGGCAGGCGCTCTGCAGATGGGTGATGGACTCCGACAGGGAGTGCAGGATGATCGGCTCGAAGGCGTTGAGCTGGAGCTGTCCGGCCTCGGCGGCCATGGTGATGGTGACGTCGTTGCCGATCACCTCGAAGGCGACCTGGTTGACGACCTCGGGGATCACCGGGTTGACCTTGCCGGGCATGATGGACGAACCGGCCTGTACCGGCGGCAGGTTGATCTCACCGAGGCCCGCGCGCGGCCCCGAGGACAGCAGCCGCAGGTCGTTGCAGCTCTTGGAGAGCTTGACGGCGATCCGCTTGAGCACGCCGGACATCTGCACGAACGCGCCGCAGTCCTGGGTGGCTTCGACCAGGTTGGCGGCAGTGACCAGGGGCAGACCGGTGATGTCGGCGAGGTGGCGGCGGGCCGACTCGGCGTATCCGGCGGGGGCGTTGAGTCCGGTGCCGATGGCCGTGGCACCCAGGTTGATCTCGTGGATCAACTGGACGGCCTCGTCAAGACGGTTACGGTCCTCGTCAATCATGACGGCATACGCGGAGAACTCCTGACCGAGCGTCATCGGCACCGCGTCCTGCAACTGTGTACGGCCCATCTTGAGCACGTTGCGGAACTCGACGGCCTTGCGGGCGAAAGCGTCCTGCAGTACGGACATCGTCTTGAGCAGTCCACGTACCGCGAAGACCGTCGCTATCTTGACGGCGGTCGGGTAGACGTCATTGGTCGACTGGCCGAGGTTGACATCCTCATTGGGGTGCAGGTGCCGGTACTGGCCCTTCTCGAAGCCCAGCAGCTCCAGCGCCCGGTTGGCGACGACCTCGTTGGCGTTCATGTTGGTCGAGGTGCCGGCGCCGCCCTGGATGACGTCGACGACGAACTGGTCGTGCAGCTTGCCGTCGCGGATCTCGCGGCAGGCCTCGACGATGGCGGCGGCCTTCTTCGGCTCCAGCAGGCCGAGTTCCTCGTTGGCGAGGGCGGCGGCCTCCTTGACGGCGGCGAGGGCGTCGATCAGGTGCGGGTAGGCGGAGATCGGGGTGCCCGTGATGGGGAAGTTCTCCGTGGCGCGCAGGGTGTGCACACCCCAGTAGGCGTCGGCGGGGACGTCGCGGTCTCCGAGAAGGTCGTGTTCGCTGCGGGTGGCGGCGGTCATGAGGTGCGGATCCTCTTTCTGAGGGTGGTGAGGGTTGGGTGGCAGGCGACGTCGGGGTGGGGTGGATCCGGCTCGGGCGGTACGGGGTGACGCCCGCCCGAGCCGGTCGAGACACCGGCCCGGTGGTGACGGGGCCGGTGGTTCGGGGGCCGGCCGGTGGTGAGCCGACCGCGTGGATCAGGCGGTCCCACGGCCGGATCCGGTGGTCCGCCGGTGGCCACCGCGCACACTCGGTGGCCACCGGAGCCGTCAGGGCCTGTGTCACATCCCCGGTCTGATCAGCACACGGCGGCCGGGTCGCCCACTTGCGCGAAGTCGACAGTGGGGGAGCCACCAGGCGTGTGTCCCGGGCAAGGCGCGCACGGGCGGGGATGTGACACCGGCCCTCAGGCGCAGGCCCGGACGGTGAGGGGCTCCAGCGCGCGGACCGGGCGGATCTGGCCGACCGGTTCGCCTCCGCCGAGGAGGGGTTCGCCCGCGAACCGGGTGAGGAGGGCGGGGTCGACGCCGGCCCTGGCGAGGGCGGCGGCGGTGACGGGGATCCGGGCCCGGTTCGCGCCGTCGGAGATCTTGACGGCGACCGCCCGGCCGTCGGCCAGGGCGGCGACCTCGACGCCCTCGAAACCGTCCTTCGCGAGAAGCCCGGGGACGGCCCGCATCAGGGCGGCGACATCACGGTCGGTACCGGAGGCCATCTCGGCGTGCTCACGCATGGCGTCCGCGACCCGGGCCTCCGGAGTGCCCGGGGCCGCCGTGGTGATGCGGGCCGTGGCCCGGGCGAGGCCGTGCAGGGAGATGGAGAAGAGAGGGGCGCCGCACCCGTCGACGGTGACCCGGGCGATCCGCTGCCCCGTGAGGTCCTCGACGATCTCGGCGATCGCCTGCTGGAGCGGGTGCTGCGGGTCGAGGTAGCCGTCGAGGGACCAGCCGTTGAGCTTGCAGGTGTACAGCATGGCCGCGTGCTTGCCGGAGCAGTTCTGGGCCGGGCGGGAGGGCTCACGGCCCTCGCGTATCCACATGTCGCGGACCGCCGGGTCGTACGGCATGTCCTTGACGTTGCGCAGGTCGTCCTCCGTGACGCCCGCCAGTTCCAGGATTCGCCGGGTTCCGGCGAGGTGGCGTTCCTCGCCGGAGTGGCTGGCTGCGGCGAGCGAGAGCAGTTCCCCCTCCAGCGGCAGACCCGCCCGCACCATGGCGGCGGCCTGGACGGGCTTGAGCGAGGAGCGCGGGTAGAAGGCGGCCTCGATGTCGCCGAGCTGGAACTCGACCTCACCGTCCGCCCCCAGGACGACCACGGAGCCGTAGTGGACGCCCTCGGTCACTCCGCCGCGGACGACGTGCGCGACGGGCGCGTGGAGGGGTTCGCGGATCGCGGGGGCTTCCGCGTGAGAGCTGCTGTACATCACTGCCTGTTCACTTCTGGGTTGTCTGGAGCCGGCGCCGGGTTACGCGTCGGCCTTGGCTGAGGTGCGCTGCAGCCGGCCGCGGATGACGTACCAGCCTGCGACGAGCGCTCCGACGATCAGCGGCAGGCACAGCACGGTGGTGCGGCCGGCGCCTCCGTCGGCGTACATGAGGACCAGGACGGAGGCGAGGAAGGCCAGCGTCACGATTTCGGTCCAGGGGGAGCCCGGCAGTCGGTAGCCGGGGCGGGTCAGCTCGCCCTTCTGGGTCTTCTTCCAGAAGAGGAGGTGACAGATCATGATCATGCCCCAGGTGGAGAGGATGCCGATCGCCGCGAAGTTCAGGACGATCTCGAAGGCGTCCGCCGGGACCACGAAGTTGAGGCCGACGCCCAGCACACAGATACCGCTGGTGAGCAGTATGCCGCCGTACGGGACCTGGCTGCGGCTCATCACCGAGGTGAACTTGGGTGCGGAACCGGACATCGCCATGGAGCGCAGGATGCGGCCGGTGGAGTACAGGCCGGAGTTGAGCGAGGACATGGCCGCGGTGAGGACGACGAGGTTCATCACGCCGCCGGCCGCCGGAATGCCGATGTGGGACAGCACGGTCACGAAGGGGCTCTCGGCGGCGCTGTACTTGTTCCAGGGCAGCAGCATCGAGAGCAGGACGACCGAGCCGACGTAGAAGAGGCCGACTCGCCACATGATCGAGTTGATCGCCTTCGGCATGATCTTCTCGGGGTTCTGGGTCTCACCCGCGGCGACGCCCACCAGCTCGACGGAGGCGTAGGCGAAGACGACGCCCTGGATGATCAGCAGCATGGGCAGCAGGCCGTTGGGGAAGACGCCGCCGTTGTCGGTGATCAGGGACGGCCCGGGGTGGGCGCCGTCGACGGGGTGCTGGGTGACCAGCAGGAAGATGCCGATGCACATGAAGACCACGAGCGCACTGACCTTGACGATGGCGAACCAGAACTCCAGCTCACCGAAGATCTTGACCGAGATCAGGTTGACCGTCAGGACGACGGCCAGGGCGATCAATGCGATCAACCATTGAGGGATGTCGGAGAACATGCCCCAGTAGTGCGTGTAGGTGGCCACCGCGGTGATGTCGGCGATGCCGGTGGTCGCCCAGTTCAGGAAGTACATCCAGCCCGCGGTGTAGGCACCCTTCTCGCCCAGGAACTCCCGGGCGTAGGAGACGAAGGCGCCGGACGAGGGCCGGTACAGGACGAGTTCACCGAGGGCGCGCACCACCAGGAAGGCGAATATGCCGCAGACCGCGTAGGCGATGAACAGGGACGGGCCGGCGTCGGCGAGCCGGCCGCCCGCGCCGAGGAAGAGACCGGTGCCGATCGCACCGCCGATGGCGATCATGTTGACGTGCCGGGACTTCAGCGACTTGCTGTAGCCCTCGTCGCCTGCGTCGACATGTGCGGCCGGTGTGCGCGTCTCTTCTTTGAGGTGCTCGCTCACGCCTCGGGTCCGCCTTCCGTGGGGATGTCCGTGCGCGCGGGGCGCACGATGTCGGTGAGGGTCGTCTCGACGCGGTCGAGGTGGTGCGCCATGGCGTCCACCGCATCGAGTTCGGAACCGTCCATCAGCGCCTCGACGATCGCCCGGTGCTCGCGGTTGGACTGCTCGCGGCGTCCGCCCAACTGGTTGAGGAAGGCCGACTGACGCGCCAGTGCGTCGCGGATCTCCTCGATGACCCGGCGGAAGACCGGGTTCTGGGCGGCCTGGGCGACAGCGAGGTGGAACAGCGTGTCTAGGGCGACCCACGAGGTGGTGTCGGTCTCCCGCTCCATGCGCTCCAGCAGGTGCGCCAGGTGGTCGAGGTCCTCGGGCGTGCGGCGCACCGCCGCGTAGCCCGCCACCGGGATCTCCACGTGGCGGCGCACCTCCAGCAGATCGCTGGCCGCGTAGTCGCCGAAGGTGGGGTCCTCGACGGTGTTGGCCACGACGAAGGTGCCCTTGCCCGTCTTGGAGACGGTCAGACCCATCGTCTGCAGGGCCCTGAGGGCCTCGCGGAGCACGGGCCGGCTGACCTCGAGGGCGCGGCACAGCTCCGCCTCGGAGGGGAGCTTGTCCCCCACGGCGTACTCGCCGTTCTCGATGGCGGAGCGCAGGTGCGCCAGGACCGCTTCCATGGCGCTGATGCGCCGCGGACCCTGACTGGCTGTCTTGCTGTCTGACAGGTTCACGGGAGCGATCCTGCGGGTCACGGGCGGGCACTGTCAAGGGATGCGACAGAGAAGCTGGGTAGACGGCTTCTTGACGAGAACGAGCCGGCACACGGAGGACGGTATGGACTGGGGTCGATTCGCGCAGCAGATGGCGTCGATGGCCCGGGATCTCCTTGCCCAGGATTCGGTCCACGCCACCCTGGAACGGATCACCCACTCGGCGACCGAGCTGGTGGAGGGCTGTGACGCGGCCGGCATTCTGATGCTGCACGGCACAGCGGTGGAGACACTGGCGCCCACGGAGAAGCTGGTCGTCGACAGTGACCAGTTGCAGGAGCGGCTGGGCGAAGGGCCGTGCTTCGATGCCGCCCGCACCGCGGAGGGCGAGCGGGTCTTCCGTATCGCCGACTTCACCCGGGAGCAGCCGCACTGGCCCGACTACGCCCCACAGGCACACGCCCTCGGCGTGGGCAGCATGATGGGATTCCTGCTGTTCACCGAGGACGAAGAGCTCGGTGCGCTGAACCTCTACTCCCGCAAGCCCGGCGTCTTCACCGAGGCCAGCGAGCTGGCCGGCTGGCTGCTGGCCTCCCACGCCGCGGTCGCCTTCTCCAGCGCCCGCACGCAGGCCCAGATGGAACGGGCCGTCTCCACCCGCCACATCATCGGCGAGGCCATGGGCATCCTCATGGGCGCCCACCACCTCACCGAGGAGCAGGCATTCGACACCCTTCGGCGCTTCTCACAGGAGAACAACATCAAACTTCACGAGGTCGCCCGCCGGGTCTGCGAGCAGGGCACCGTGTCCTGACCAGGCGGCGGCTCCCCCGGCTCGCTGTCTGAACCAGAGGAGCCTGGCCGGGTCGGCCCCCCAGGGGAACGCCGCACAACCCGGCTTCACCCCCAAGTCCCCAGCCAGGCGCCACTCACGCATCCGAGCTGTTGTCACACGTACGCAAGGAGCCGGTCCAGCGGCCTCGGGACGCGCGCGAGGTCCAGGTGCTCGACCATCGCCTGCGCGTAGAGCGCCTTGCGGCCGCTGTGGGTGCCCATGAAGCGCCGCAGTTGGTGCTCCACGGGCCGCTCCCGCTGTGCCGGCTGGCCCTGGAAGGTGTGGAAGGGGCGCGTCTCACCCTGGGCCTCGATCACCTGCTGCACACCTTCGGCCCCGAGCGCGCGGATCAGCTCGTCCTCCAGGTCGGCGACGCACAGCTGGAATCCGAGTGCCTCCAGTCCGGCGTATGTGCGAGCGGACCCGAGCCCGACCCGCTCCAGATGTCGCCGGAAGTGCCGCTCCTCGCCGATGTCGCAGAGGCCGGCCAGTGGGAGGCCGAGTCCCGGAGGGCCGCACACATCGAGGAAACGCCCGATGTTCGTCGCACCGCCGAGCGGCACCACCGCAACCCCTTGCGCAGCGAGGTCACGGCCATGCCGCGCGGCCAGCGCTTCGAGCGCGACCTGATCACTGCTTCCCTCGACGAGCACGACCGTCCGCACACCGCCGCCGGCCAGCTGCCGCGCCGTCTCGGCGGCCGCACTCGCCCCCGCTCCCCCGGCCGCCCACGCGACCAGCGCCCGGCGAAATCGCCTCATCTCGTCCACGAGACCTCGCTTCCCCGCGCCATCGTGGCACGGCGGAGATCCCGTACGCACGCGTGTTTTCCGGGGCGGCGCCGCGAGGAATCGGCGGATACGGCGCCTGCTCGGCACCGCCGCGGACAAGAGCTCGTCCGCGGCCATGTCCGGCTCCCCGAGAGGCGCCCGTCTCTGCGACCGCGGTCAGCTGCTGAGGCCACCAGTGCTGAGCAGACCCAGGAGCAGCACGCCGACGACGATCCGGTAGACGACGAAGGCGTTGAAGGAATGCTTCGCCACGAACTTCAGCAGCCAGGCGATGGAGGCGTAGGCGACGACGAAGGAGACGATCGTGCCGACGGCCAGCGGGGCGGCGCCCACCCCCGTGCCCAGGGCGTCCTTGAGCTCGTACAGGCCGGCGCCGGTCAGGGCCGGGATGCCGAGGAAGAACGACAGGCGAGTGGCGGCCACACGGTCCAGGTCCAGGATCAGGGCCGTGGACATGGTGGCGCCGGAGCGGGAGAAGCCGGGGAAGAGCAGGGCGAGGATCTGTGCACTGCCCACCAGCATCGCGTCCTTGAACGTGGTGTCGTCCTCACCGCGTTTGTGCCGGCCCATCTGGTCCGCCGCCCACATCACACCGGACCCGACGATCAGGGAAGCGGCCACCACCCACAGTGAACCGAGCGGCCCCTCGACGAGCTTCTTGGCGGCCAGGCCCACCACGACGATGGGGATCGTGGCGTAGATGACCCACCAGGCGAACTTGTAGTCGTGGTGGTAGCGCTCCTCCTTGTTGCGCAGACCCCGGCCCCAGGCGGAGACGATCCGCACGATGTCCTTGAAGAAGTACAGGAGCACGGCGGCGATCGCGCCGACCTGGATCACGGCCGAGAAGCCGACGACGGCCTTGTCGT
This sequence comes from Streptomyces sp. NPDC051172, assembly GCF_040682555.1. NCBI lineage: Bacteria > Bacillati > Actinomycetota > Actinomycetes > Kitasatosporales > Streptomycetaceae > Streptomyces > Streptomyces sp. NPDC051172. Next base: position 135,960 of record NZ_JBFBBE010000016.1, on the reverse strand, counting down.
CGACCGGGATGCTCATGAGGCCTTCGGTGATCTTCAGATGTCCGGTGGAGGAGACCGGCAGGAACTCGGTCAGCCCTTCCACTACTCCGAGGACGGCGGCCTGACCGACGTTGATGACGCTCATGGGATCCAGTTCTGAGGAGTTGGTCGACAGTGCTGTAGACAGTCTTACTACGCGGGAGTCGGGCCGGTCGCCTACCCCCACAGGGCCTGGGCGATCGACACCCCGGCGAATGCCGCGCCGAGGCCCGCCGCCACACTCCCGACGACGTTGGCGGCAGCGTAGAGCCCCGCCCCGGTCTCGGTCAGCCGCAGGGTCTCGTAGGAGAAGGTCGAGTACGTCGTCAGGGCCCCGCACAGGCCGGTTCCGAGGAGCAGCTGCAGATGCGGTCCGGCGGCCCCCTCGGCCACCGCGCCGGTGAGCAGACCGAGGATCAGGCAGCCGGTGACGTTCACCGCGAAGGTACCCCAGGGGAAGACCGAGTCGTGGCGGGACTGCACCGCGCGGTCGGTGAGGTAGCGCAGCGGGGCACCGACCGTGGCGCCCGCGACGACCAACAGCCAGTTCACAACGATCTCTTACCCTTCTTATCTGTTTTGTCGGAGCTGTTCTCGCGGCCCACGTAGCGGATGACCTCGCAGTCGTCGAGGATGACGAGGCCCTCGCCGACGAGTTCGTCGAGCTGCGGCAGGAACGCGCGGACGCGTTCCTCGGTGTCGACGACGACGATCGCGACGGGCAGGTCCTCGCTGAGCGACAGCAGCCGCGAGGTGTGGATCAGGGACGAGGCGCCGAAACCCTCGATACCGCGGAAGACGCTGGCGCCGGCGAGTCCGGCCGCGTGGGCGCGGTGGACGATCTCCGAGTAGAGGGGCTTGTGGTGCCACCAGGTGTCGTTCTCGCCGATGAAGACGGTCACGCGCAGCGCGCTGCCGGTCAGCCTCGTCATGGCTGCCTCCACTTCAGGACGCGGCGGGCCGCGGTGACCGCGAGCCAGACCGCCGTGAGCGCCGCGAGCAGGGTCGCGGCGAGGTAGGCCAGCCCGGTGCGCGGGTGGCCGGCGTCGACCAGCTTCTGGATGTCGACGGCGTAGGTGGAGAAGGTGGTGAAGCCGCCGAGCACGCCGGTGCCGAAAAAGGGGCGTACGAGGCGGTGGGCGGCCCATACGTCGGTGATGACGACCATGAACACGCCGATCACGGCGCAGCCGACGACGTTGGTCCAGAAGGTCGCCCAGGGGAATCCGCCGGGCGGGGTGGGCCACCACAGGGACAGGGCGTAGCGGGCGGTGGCTCCGAGGGAGCCGCCGAGCGCGACCACCGCGACGACGGGGGCCTGGGTGCGCCAGGCCGGCGGTCGCGGGCTACGGGGACGGGCGCGCACGCTCTCGGCTTCCGGGGCTGTCATGGTCGTACGTCTCCTACTCGCCGGGGCCCTGGGCATGCGGGCGCCGCTCCTTCGCAAGTAGGGACCGTTGGCGGCAGCACTGCCGCGGTTCGGGTACGGCGGGCCCCACCGCCGCGCCGCGAGGGGTGCTCGCGGCCGGGCAACAGGGTAGCGCCCGGCCCAGGCCCGGGTCACTTCGGGACCGGTCGCTCGCACACGGCGATGCCTCGCTCCCAGAGGCTGCCCAGGACCAGCTGCCCGGCGGCCTCGCAGACGCTGGTCACCATGCGGTAGCCGGAGTGCCGGCGGGCGAGGTGGTGGACGATCGTCCCCTGGTCGTCGACCGCGAGGGCGCCGATGGTGCCGGTGGGGCGGTAGGGAGCGCGGACGGCGATGCGGGCGGCGGCGGCGCGGACGGCGGGGGCGGTCCGGTGCAGCACGTCGAGCGGGGGGACGCGGGGGCCGGCCAGGGAGACCCAGACCGGACCGTCCGGGCCGGCCCGCCAGAGGTTGTCGGGCATGCCGGGGAGGTTCTCCACGAAGGGTTCGCCCTGTCCGGTCTTCTCGCCGGTGAGCCAGTAGCGGGTCAGCCTGCGGGCGCCGGTCTCGGCGACGACCAGGAACGATTCATCAGCACTCAGCGCCAGCCCGTTGGCGAACTGGAGCCCCTCCAGCAGTACTTCGGGGCTTTCGCTGCCCGGGGCGAGGCGCAGCAGGCGGCCGGTTCCGGTGTGTTCGACGAGGTCGCCGATCCACTGGTCCAGCGGGTAGCGGCGGCTGGAGACGGTGAAGCAGACACTGCCGTCGGACAGGGCGACCGCATTGCTGCAGAACCGCAGCCTCTCCCCCGCCACCGAGTCGGCGAGGATCCGCACGATGCCCTCACGGAGGTCGACGCGCAGCAGACCGAGTTCGGCGTCGCACACCAACAGGGCGTCGTCCGGGAGAAGTTCGAGGCCGAGCGGCCGGCCGCCGGTTTCGGCGAGCACCTCGACGCGGGGGGCCGAGGGCTCGGTCAGGCCGTCGATGCGCAGGATGCGGCCGTCCTCCACTCCGGTCAGCACCCGGCCGTGGGCGTCGGCGACGACGTCCTCGGGGCCACGGCCGCCGATGGCGACGTACCGGAGCGGGACGAGTTCACTGGGACGGTCCATGAAAACCTCCTTGTCGAGGTCGGGACAGTTCATGCTGGCATGTGTAGGGATGCCCATCGGGTGCCCCGTCACCCGATCAGGTTTACCGGGATGCGTTCCTGGCCACTCAGGACATCACCACCGGTAGCCCGGGCCGGAGGAAGGGGTGGTCCCCATGTCACGGCTGGCCGCCTGGCACCGGCTGGGGCTTGCCGAGCTGCACCGGCGCGGCAATGAACTGGAGTTGATGCACCGGGCGATGGGGTTCGCGACGCTCGCCCTGGTCACCCTGGCGCCGCTGCTCATCGTGGTGGCCGCGGCGGATCCGCTCGGGCACGGCGGCTTCGCGCTGTGGCTGGTGGACGGCATGGCGCTGAACGGCCGGTCCGCCGACGCGCTCGCGCATGTCTTCGGCCCGACCCGCAAGGTGATCAGCACGACCAGCGCGTTGAGCCTGGCGCTGCTCGCGTTCTTCGGCATGTCCTTCGCCTCGAGCGTGCAGAACGGCTATGAGCGGATCTGGAGGACGGCCGCCGCTCCCTGGCACCACCTCTGGCGGCACGCGGTCTGGCTGATCATGCTCATGGCATATCTGTACGCACAGGTGGAGACCCGGACCGTGCTGGAGGGTCCGCCCCGCATCCTGCTCAGCATGGGCGTCGGCGTGCTGTTCTTCTGGTGGGGGCCGCACTTCCTGCTCGGCCGCCGGGTGCCCTGGCGCTATCTGCTGCCCGGTGCGCTCGCCACGATGGCGGGCCTGGTGGGCCTGCGCGGTTTCTCGTATCTGGTCTTCACGCCGCTCCTGGTCACGAACGCGATCAGCTACGGCCCGGTCGGCACGGTCCTGGTGGTGGAGTCCTGGCTGGTCGGGGTGGGGTTCGTCGTCTACGGCGGTGCGCTTCTGGGGCGGCTCATATGCGAGTGGCTCGGACACCTCGACAAGCCGCCGGGGCCGCCCGGCCGGACGGCACGGGCACCGACGGACCGCGGGCAGGGCCCCTCTGCCCTGCGTTCCTAGCCCGGGACCATGGGCGAGGGCCCGGCCGCTCCCCTGCGACCGGGCCCTCTCCACACAGGTTCAGCGGTGGCTGAACCAGCTCGTGGCCGAGGTGGCCTTGTTGTCGTAGTCGAAGAGGGCCTGGTTCTCCCAGCCGTTGCCGGAGGTGGAGTCGGTCGGGTCCCAGCCGTTGCCGGTGACCGCGGTCCAGGTCGCCTCCCAGGAGAAGACGCCGAGGCCCTTGTTGCCGGGAACGGCCTCCACGATGTTCGCGACGGCGTTCATCCAGGCCAGCTGGCCCGCCTGGGTGGCCGCATAGCCGGAGACCAGCTCGCCGGTGGTGTCGATCTGGTTGGTGAGCGAGTCCTTGCTGTCCAGCCGGAACGGGTAGGCCGTCTCGGCGATGAACACCGGCTTGCCGTAGCGGGAGACCACGTCGTCCAGGGTGGTCTGTGCTGCGGCCAGTGAGCCGTGCCAGTAGCCGTAGTACGAGAGGCCGATCACGTCGTAGTCGATGCCGTACGTCTTGGCGTTGTCGAACCACCAGCGGACCGTGGAGTCGTCACAGGCGTTGGCGAGGTGCAGCGCGACCTGGGTGGCGGAGGAGACGGCCTTGACGGCGCTGTAGCCGGAGTTGATCAGGCCGGCGAGCTGCGGCCAGTTGTCCGTGGATCCCTCCGACCACAGCATGCCGGCGTTGATCTCGTTGCCGACCTGGACCATGTCGGCCGTGGTGCCCTGGGCCTTGAGCGCATTGAGCACGTCGTACGTGTGGTTGTACACATCCGTCTTGAGTTGACTGTACGAATGCCCCGACCACGTGGCGGGCTTGCTCTGGGCTCCTGGGTCGGCCCAGGCGTCCGAGTAGTGGAAGTCGACCAGGAGCTTCATCCCGGCCGCCTTGATGCGCTTGGCCATGGCCAGCACGTGCGTCTTGTCGTTGTAGCCGTCGGCGGGGTTGACCCACACCTTCAGACGCGCGTAGTTCATGCCGGCGTTCTTGAGGATGGTGACCGCGTCGCCGGTGGTGCCGGAGCTGGTCCTGTAGACGCCGCCGAGGGCCTCGCTCTTGGCCAGTGAGGAGATGTCGGCACCCTTGATCGACAGGCCCGTCGAGCCGGATGCGAAGGTCAGGTCGTCAACATTGATCCAGTTGCCCGCGTTCGCGTCACTGTTGATGCTGATCGTGCACTGGTTGCCGGTCACATTGATCGACGTGACGATGCGGACCCAGCTGCTGGTGGACACCGGCAGATCGGTGCGCTGGTCCGCGCTGCCGCAGTTCTTAAGGGCTATGTAGGCGGAGTTCTGCCCGCCGCTGGAGCGGACCCAGGCGGTGAGGGTGTAGCTGCCGTTGGTCAGCCCCGACAGGTACTGGTACGTCTCGACCTTGTAGGCGGAGGCGGAGTAGTGGGACAGCCGGTAGCTGCCGCTGTGGCCACCGGACTCGGTGTACGAGGCGGCGTTCTGGCCGGCTGCCGAGTATGTCGACCAGCCGGCCGGCGTGGCGGTTCCGGTGCCGTCGGACTCGAAGCCGCCGTTGGTCAGGGTGCCGGCGGCCTGCGCGCTGGGTGCGGGCAGGGCGACCAGGGCGAGCCCGGCCACCAGTGGCAGCAGCAGGGCCCTGAGGGTACGTCTGGGATGGAACATCGTCGTCCGTCGTCCCTTCGACGAATGGGGATGGGGAGATCCCTGAGGATGGGGTGTCCCTCCGGTGGGTGCGGAGGGGGGAACCCCTCCGCCCGCGGCTCTCGTGGCACACACGGGCGGAGGGGAGTCGGTTCAGCCGTCGAGTCGGACGACCCGGACGGCTCCCGCGGGGACTTCGAGACGGCCCGCGGCGCGTTCGCCGGTCAGCAGCTCGGTGCCGTGCGACTCCAGCGGCACCTTGGCGTCCGAGGCGGTGTGGTTGATCGCGAAGAGATAGCTGCCCGACTCGCCGGTGCGCAGCACCACCTCGACGTCCCGGGGCAGGTCGGCGCGCGGGGCGATGCGGGCGTCCTCGATCGCCCAGCCGAGCAGGGCGTCCAGGCCCTGCGCGCAGAGGCGGGTGGAGACGTACCAGGCGGTGCCCTCCCCGAGGCGGTGGCGGGTGACGGCGGGGTGGCCCGCGGTCAGGCCGTCGGCGTAGGTCCACACGGTCTCGGCGCCCCGCGGGACGACGAACTCCGTCCACACGTCGCCGCTGAGCTCGGAGCCGTCCGGGCCGCTGAGGCGCACCGCCTGGCCCTGCAGCAGCGGTGAGAACTCCTCGACCGTCAGGCCGAGCACGTCCCTGAGCGCGCCCGGGTAGGCGCCCTCGTGCACGGTGTCGTGCTCGTCGACGATGCCCGAGAAGTACGACACGACGAGGGTGCCGCCGCCTTCGACGTACTCCTTGAGGTTGTTGCCGGCCGCCTCCGTCGTCAGATACAGGGCGGGCACGACGACAAGGGGATAGGCCGACAAGTCGGCTTCCGGGTGGGCGAAGTCGACTGTGAGGTGACGGTCGTAGAGGGTCTCGTAGAAGGCGTCGGCGCGTTCACGGGCATCGTGGTCCTCGCTGGGACGCCACTCGAGGTTCTGCGCCCACCAGGAGTGCCAGTCCCACAGGACGGCGGCATCGGCGCGGGTGCGGGTGGAGCGGACCTGGCTCAACAAGTCGAGGGCGGCGCCCAGTTCGACGACCTCGCGCCACACTCGGGTCTCCGTGCCGCCGTGCGGGAGCATCGCCGAGTGGAACTTCTCGGCGCCGCGCCTTGACTGGCGCCACTGGAAGAACATCGCGCCGTCGGAGCCGCGGGCGACGTGGGCGAGGGAGTTGCGGGCCATCTGGCCGGGGGCCTTGGCGGGGTTGCGGGGCTGCCAGTTGACACCCGAGGTGGAGTGTTCGAGCAGCAGCCAGGGGGCGCCGCCGGCGACGGAGCGGGTGAGGTCGGCGGCCATCGCGAGATTGACGTGGGTGCGGCGGCCGTCGGTGATCAGGTAGTGGTCGTTGGTGACGAGGTCGACCTCGCGGCCCCAGGCCCAGTAGTCGACGGAGTCGCACTGGCTGAGGGCGGTCATGAAGTTCGTCGTGACCGGGATGCCGGGCGCCAGACGGTGCAGGATGTCCCGCTCCATGCGGAAGTTCTCGCGCATGGTGGCGTCGGCGAAGCGTTTGTAGTCGAGCGCCTGGGCCGGGTTGACGGCCGTCGGGGTGGCGCGCGGCGGGTTGATCTGCTCGAAGTGCGTGTAACGCTGGCCCCAGAAGGCCGTGCCCCAGGCCTCGTTGACGGCTTCGACACTCTCGTACGTGGTCTCGAGCCAGCGGCGGAAGTGGGCGGCGCAGGAATCGCAGTAGCAGGCCGAGACGGGGACGCCGTACTCGTTGTGCACGTGCCACATCGCCAGGGCCGGGTGGTTGCCGTAGCGCTCGGCGAGCCGGGTGGCGATGCCGGCGGCGGCCACCCGGTAGTCGGCGTTGCTGTGGCAGATGGCGGCTCGGGAGCCGAACTCGTGGCGCACGCCCTCGGGGGTCACGGGGAGGGCCTCGGGGTGGGCCCGGTAGAACCAGACCGGCGGGCAGACGGTGGGTGTGCCCAGGTCGGCGCGGATGCCGTTCTCGTGCAGCAGGTCGAGCAGGCGGTCGAGCCAACCGAAGTCGTACACGCCGGGTGAGGGCTCCAGCAGCGCCCAGGAGAAGATCCCGACACTCACCATGGTGACGCCGGCCTCCCGCATCAGCCGCACGTCCTCGTGCCAGACGCTTTCCGGCCACTGCTCGGGGTTGTAGTCCCCGCCGAAGGCGAGCCTGGTGAGGCCCTTGGGGCTGGTCTCCGGCATGGATCTCTCCCGTTTCATCGATCATTTGGGAACGTTCACACACAGCAGCGGCGGTGCGAGCCCAACATAACCGCACAGCAACAACCATTGACAAGTGTCCGGGATGTTTCTCTACTGTGAACGCTCACAGAGAGCGTCTCAGGTCCTCGCGACGGGCGGGGACCGGGCTTCTGTGATTCGCACGGCAGGTTTCCGCACCAGGCGGGGACCCAGGTCAGGGGAGAGATCCATGCCCAACACGAAGCGCAGCCGGCTCAGTCGAGTGACAGCATCCACCATCGCCGTCGCCCTCGGCGCCACCGCGCTCGCCGCCTGTGGCTCGTCCGGTTCGGACAGCAGGACCGAGTCGGGCCCGGTCTCGCTGACGTACTGGACCTGGACGCCCGGCATGGACAAGGTCGTGGACCTGTGGAACAAGGGTCCGGGCAAGAAGGACCAGATCACGGTCACGGTGAAGAAGCAGGCGTCCGGCGACTCGCTGGTCACCAAGATCCTCACGGCGCACAAGGCGAAGAAGGCGCCCGACGTGGTGCAGGCCGAGTACCAGGCGCTGCCGACGCTGGTCAGCAACGACGCACTGGCCGACATATCGAAGGACGTCGGCGACACCAGGAGCAAGTTCGCCGACGGCGTGTGGCAGCAGACCACACTGGGCACGGACGCGGTCTACGCGATCCCGCAGGACATCGGACCGATGATGTTCTACTACCGCGCCGACCTGTTCAAGAAGTACGGCCTGTCGGTCCCCACCACCTGGGAGCAGTTCGCCCAGACCGCCCGCGCGCTGAAGAAGAAGGCCCCGGACAAGGACCTCACCACCTTCTCCGCCAACGACTCCGGTCTCTTCGCGGGCCTCGCCCAGCAGGCCGGCGCCAAGTGGTGGACGACCTCCGGAAGCAAGTGGAAGGTCGGCATCGGCGACGCGGCCACCAAGAAGGTCGCCGACTTCTGGGGCGGCCTGGTCAAGGAGGGCGCCATCGACAACCAGCCCATGTACACCCCGGCCTGGAACAAGGCGCTCGACACCGGCAAGCAGATCGCCTGGGTCTCCGCCGTGTGGGCGCCGGGCACCTTCACCACCGCCGCGCCCGACACCAAGGGCAAGTGGGCCATGGCCCCGCTCCCCCAGTGGTCCGCGGGCGAGAACGCCACCGGCAGCTGGGGCGGTTCCTCCACCGCCGTCACCACGGACTCCGCCCACCAGGCGGCCGCCGCCAAGTTCGCCGCCTGGCTGAACACCGACGGTGGCGCGCTGCAGGCGCTGGCCAAGGACAGCGGAATCTACCCGGCCGCCACGAACGCGCAGACCAGCGGCGCCTTCGCGCAGCCGCCGGCCTACTTCTCCAACCAGTCGGACTTCTACACCAAGGCTGCCCCGATCGCGAAGACGACGGCGCCCTCCGCCTGGGGCCCGAACGTGAACGTCGCCTACACGACCTTCAACGACGCCTTCGGTGCCGCCGCGAAGAACAAGTCGGACTTCACCGCCGCCCTGGCCAAGATGCAGGAGGCCACGGTCGCCGACCTCAAGAAGCAGGGCTTCGAGGTCTCCGAGTGACCACCGCAGGCCGCAGGTCGTACGGGGTCAAGGGGGCCCCGTACGCGTTCCTCCTCCCCGCCACGCTCCTCTTCGCCTTGTTCTTCGCGCTGCCCATCGGCTATGCGGTCTACCTCAGCTTCCGCAAGGTGCACGTCTTCGGGCTCGGCCTGGGCGCGGGCGCCCGCAAGGAGGTCTGGGCCGGCCTGGAGAACTACACCGACGCCCTCACCGACAACGAACTGCTGGACGGGGCGCTGCGCGTCCTCGGCTACGGCTGCATCGTGGTGCCGGTGATGCTCGGCCTCGCCCTGCTGTTCGCGCTGATGCTCGACTCGGACAAGGTGCGGTTCGCGCCGTTCACCCGCCTCGCGATCTTCCTGCCGTACGCCATCCCCGGCGTGGTGGCCGCGCTGATGTGGGGCTTCCTGTACCTGCCCGACGTCAGCCCGTTCTACTACCTGCTCGAGAAGCTGCACATGCCGCAGCCGAATCTGCTCGACGGCGGCCCGCTGTATCTCGCCATGGCGAACATCGCGGTGTGGGGCGGCACCGGCTTCAACATGATCGTCATCTACACCTCGCTGCGGTCCATCCCGGCCGAGGTGTACGAGGCGGCGAAGCTGGACGGCGCCACACCGGTGCAGATCGCCCTGAGGATCAAGATTCCGATGGTGGCGCCCTCGCTGGTACTGACCTTCTTCTTCTCGATCATCGCGACGCTGCAGGTCTTCAACGAGCCGACCACCCTCAAGCCGCTGACCAACTCCCTGCCGCTGACGTGGAGTCCGCTGATGAACGTGTACCAGGACGCGTTCCGCAAGGGTGACATCTACCAGGCCGCCGCCGAGGCCGTGATCATCGCCCTCGCGACGCTCGTCCTGTCCTTCGGCTTCCTGCGGGCCGCGAACCGTCGTCAGAAGCAGGAGGCAGCACGATGAGTTCCCTTGCCGTACAGAAGGCCCCGTCGGCGGCCGGCACCACGGGTACCGCCCGGAGCCGCCCGCCGCTGCGCCGCCGTATCGCGCTGGTCCCGACGATCACGCTGGTGCTCGGCGCGGTCTACACGCTGCTGCCGGTGGCGTGGGTGATCATCGCGTCCACCAAGTCGGGCCGTGAGCTGTTCTCCACGTTCACGTTCCTGCCGGGCAGCGGCTTCACCGAGAACATCAGGAGCTCAACGCCTACCGCGACGGCGTGTACTGGAAGTGGATGGGCAACTCCGCCCTGTACGCCGGTCTCGGCGCCCTGCTGTCCACCGTGGTGTCGTCCTTCAGCGGATACGCGCTCGCCACGTACCGCTTCCGCGGTCGCGAGACGATGTTCAACATCCTGCTCGCGGGTGTGCTGATGCCGCCGATCATCCTCGCCATCCCGCAGTACCTGCTGCTGGCGAAGGCCGACCTCACGGACTCCTACCTGTCCGTCATGCTGCCGCAGATCCTCTCCCCGTACGGCGTCTACCTCGCCCGCATCTACGCGGCCGCGGCCGTCCCGGGTGACGTGGTGGAGGCCGGGCGGATGGACGGGGCGAGCGAGTGGCGGATCTTCACCCGGGTCGCGCTGCCGATGATGGTGCCCGGCCTGGTGACGGTGTTCCTGTTCCAGTTCGTGGCGATCTGGAACAATTTCCTACTGCCGTACATCATGCTCAGCGACGACGAGAAGTTCCCGATCACGCTCGGCCTGTACACGCTGCTGGAGCAGGGTTCCAACCAACCCGCGCTGTACACCCTGGTGATCACGGGTGCGTTCCTCGCGGTGCTCCCGCTGATCGCGCTGTTCCTGGTCATCCAGCGCTTCTGGAGCCTCGATCTGCTCTCCGGGGCCGTAAAGTCATGACCATGAGCAACACGGGGGGCCGACGCAGACCGCCGACGATCCACGACGTGGCCCGCGAGGCGGGTGTCTCACGGGGCACCGTCTCGCGGGTGCTCAACGGCGGGCACTACGTCAGCCCGTCCGCCCAGGAGGCGGTCAACGCCGCGATCCGCAAGACGGGTTACGTCGTGAACAGGCATGCCCGTTCGCTGATCACCGGGCGTTCGGACTCGGTCGGCTTCCTGCTGACGGAGCCTCAGGAGCGGTTCTTCGAGGACCCGAACTTCAATGTCCTGCTGAGCGCCTGCACCCAGGCGCTGGCCGCGCACGACATCCCGCTGCTGCTGATGCTGGCCGGCACCGAGGACGAACGGCGGCGCATCACGCGGTACATCACCGCCGGGCACGTCGACGGAGTGCTGCTGGTCTCCAGCCACTCCGGGGACCCGGTCGCGGAGCAGCTGCGCGAGGCGGGGGTGCCCCTCGTCCAGTGCGGCAAGCCCATGGGGCTCGGCTCCAAGGTGAGTTACGTGGCCGCGGACGACCGGGACGGCGCCCGTGACATGGTGCGCCACCTGCTGTCGCGGGGGCGCCGCCGGATCGGCATGGTGAGCGGCCCGCTGGACACCCCGGGCGGCGTCGACCGCCTCGCCGGCTACAAGGAGGTGCTCACGGAGGCGGGCGTCGAGGTCGACGAGCGGCTCATCGTCTCCGGCGACTACAGCCGGGCCAGCGGCGAGGCGGGCTGCGAACGGCTGCTGGCGCAGGCCCCGGACATGGACGCCGTGTTCGTGGCCTCCGACCTGATGGCGCAGGGCGCGCTGACGGCGCTGCGCCGGGCGGGCCGCCGGGTGCCCGAGGACGTGTCCGTGGGCGGCTTCGACGACTCCGTCGCGGCGACGGAGGCCACCCCCGCCCTCACCACGATCCGCCAGCCCTACGACCGCATCAGCTCCGAGATGGTACGGGTGCTGCTGGCACAGATCGGCGGCGAGGACCCGGCGGCGGTGATTCTTCCGACGGAGCTGGTGAAGCGGGACTCGACGTAAGGACTCCGTGGCGGGCGCGCCCGCCCGGTCAACCGATCAGGATCGAAGAAGCCGATGCCCCCTCCCCCGCCCTAGCGTGAAAGCACCGACGAAATCCGTCGGCCCACCACTGCGGAGGAGCACACCATGACCGCCGGCCTCAAGACGATCATCTACCCCGTCAAGGACATCGCCCGGGCGAAGGCCCTCTTCAGCGCCCTGCTGCAGGCTGAGCCGTATGCGGATGCGCCGTACTACGTCGGCTTCAAGGACGCCGGACAGGACGTCGGCCTCGACCCCAACGGACACGCGAAGGGCCTCACCGGACCGGTGCCGTACTGGCACGTCGACGACATCCGGGGCCGGCTCGCCGCCCTGGTGGACGCGGGTGCGGAGGTGGTGCAGGACGTTCAGGACGTCGGCAACGGCAGGCTGATCGCCTCGCTGAAGGACGCCGACGGCAATCTGGTCGGGCTGCTCCAGGACCCGCCCGCCTGACCACCGCCAGGCTGCATGCACCCGCATTCATTGCACAGTCAACTAATGGCTGTTCCGGTGTTACCGTGCAGGTATGGCAGTGAAGACGGCCGAGTCCCGGCTCGAGGAGAGATGGCGCGACATCCTCTCCGTGCATGCCCGCACGATGTGCGAGATCGACCGGGTCCTGCACCCGCACGGCCTGGGCGCGAGCGATTTCGAGGTGCTCGACATCCTCGCGTCCGAGGCCTCCGGCGAGGGCGACCAGTGCCGCGTGCAGAACCTCGCGGGACGGGTCCATCTCAGCCAGAGCGCGCTGTCCCGGCTCATCGGCCGGCTCGAGAAGGACGGCCTGGTGGAGCGTTCCGTCTGCGCGGAGGACCGGCGCGGGGTGTATGTCGCCCTGACGGGCAAGGGCCGCGACCTGCACACCGAGGTGCTGCCGCTGCAGCGCGAGGTGCTGGCCCGGCTGCTGGGCGGCCGGGCCGCGGCCCACGGTTCTTCGTAATGCTCGTGTCGGGCTCTCGGCGTTACAGCTGTGCAGCCGTCTGCTCCCCGGCCGCGCTGCCGGCGAGCCACTGGGACCAGCTCAGGTTGAAGGCGGCGTAGCCGTTGTCGGCCGGGGCGTTGCCACGGGGCGAGCCGGTGACGGTGACCGGGTCGCCCTGCTTGACCTGGCCGTAGAACCACTTGGCGTCCGACATGGACAGATGGACGCAGCCGTGCGAGCCGCGTGCGCTGCCGCTGCCCGGGTTGGGGTCGCCGGTCGAGTAGTGCACGTAGGTGCCGGACTGGGTCAGGTGGATGTCCCAGGGCAACGTCAGGTCGTAGAAGTTGGGGCTGCTCTTGTCACAGCTGATGCCGACGCTGCAGGAGGTCATGTGGACCTTCTCCTGCTTGTCGATGACGGCCATCGTGCCGTCCCACGTCGGGTACTGGGCGCTGCCCGCATTGATCGACAGGGTGCGCACCAGCTTGCCGTTCCGGGTCACCTTCATGGTGTGGCCGGTCACCGAGACATCCGCGCGCACGTCGTCACCGATGGTGAAGGTGTGCGTGTAGCCGTGCACGCCGTAGCGCCCGTTGCCGTTGCTGATGCCCGTCAGGTCGGCGTCGATCTTCACCTTCGTACCGGAGGGCCAGTACATCTTCGGCCGCCAGTCGGCGCGCCGGTCGCCCATCCAGTGCCAGGCGCCGACAACCGGCTGCGAGGCGCTCACCTTCAGGTGCTTCTCGACGGTGGCCCGCGCCTTGGCCGCCACCGGGTTGGTGAAGATCACCGAGATCGGCATGGCCACACCGACCGTGGTTCCCGTCTGCGGAGTGATCGTGTCCAGCAGCATCGGCGGACCCGCGGGCTTCGTCGGTGACGGCGAGGCGCTCGTGTTCGCCTTGCCCGCTTTTCCGTCGTCCGCGCTCGCCTTGCTGCTGCCGGCTCCACCGCAGGCACTCGAACCCGCCAGTACCGCGACCGTGACGAGTGCGATTCCTATGCCCTTGCGCCGTCCCACGACCTGCCCCGCTCTCTCGCTCCTCGGCCCCGAGGGGCCTGCTTCCCTGTCAGACAGTTACGACACGGGCGGCAGTTGCATCAGGCGGGCAGATCTTTAGTGATCCATGTCACGCCGGTGCGGACCCTCGCAGCATGAACGCGATCACGTCGTCCAGCCCGTGCTCGTCCGCCTCGGGGGGCAGCATGCCGGTCACCGCGAGGTCGGCGTAGCCGTGCAGGGCCGCGAACACCGGAAGGCCGACCCGCTCCATGGGGCCCTCCCGCACCTCGCCCTGCGCCTGCCCCTCGCCGATCAGCCGGACGACCAGGTCCGACCAGCGCTGCTCGGCCGCGCGCAGCGCATCGGAGGCCCCCGGATCGTGCTTGATCGAGTACATCAGGTCGAGCAGCTCGGCGCTGTCCCGGGCGAAACCCACATACGCCCGGACCATCGCGCCGAGCCGCTCGGCGAACGCCTCCCCGACGCCCTCCTGCGAGGCCCCGAGGACGGCGGTCAGCCGCTCGAATCCGGTCAGTGCGAGCGCGTCCAGCAGTGCCTGCTTGTCCTTGAAGTGGCGGCTCGGCGCGGCATGGCTGACGCCGAGGTCGCGGGCGAGTTCGCGCAGGGACAGCGCGGTCGGCCCCTTCTCGCGGAGCGTGTCCTCGGCACGGGTCAGCAGGGCGGCGCGGAGGTCTCCGTGGTGGTAGCGGCGGTTGCGGGTGTGCATGGGCGTCAGTGTATCGGTCATGTTTGTGGCGCCTACATTGTTGTCGCCGTCACCATTGTTGTCATTGACAGCATTGTTGGCAGCGCCTACATTGGCGGACATGACTACTGAACCCAGCAAGTGGAACGTCACCGACATCCCCGACCAGACCGGCCGCACCGCCGTCGTGACCGGCGCCAACAGCGGGCTCGGCATCGCCACCGTCGAGGCACTGGCCGGTGCCGGGGCACATGTGGTGCTCGCCGTACGGGACGTCAAGCGGGGCGAGGCCGCCGCCGCGGATGTGCGAGGGAGCATGGAGGTGCGCCGGCTCGACCTCGCCGATCTCGCCTCGGTGCGCGAGTTCGCCGCCGGCTGGCAGGGCGGACTGGATCTGCTCATCAACAACGCCGGTGTCATGAACATCCCGGAGTCCACCACCAAGGACGGCTTCGAGATGCAGTTCGGCACCAATCACCTGGGACACTTCGCCCTGACGAACCTGCTGCTGCCGCACATCACCGACCGGGTGGTGACCGTGTCGTCCGGTGCGCACAAGATGCCGGGCAGCCCGCGCATCCGCTTCGACAACCTCAACCTCACCGGCGAGTACGCACCCATCACGGCGTACAGCCAGTCCAAGCTGGCCAACCTGCTCTTCACCCTCGAACTGCAGCGCCGCCTCGCCGAGTCGGGCTCGTCCGTACGCGCCCTGGCCGCCCACCCCGGCTATGCCGCAACGAACCTCCAGAGCCATGACGGCAGTGCACTGCGCCGCGCCGTGATGCGGGTCGGCAACCGTTTCATGGCCCAGGACAGCAGGGCGGGCGCGCTGCCCACGCTGTACGCCGCCATGCAGGACCTGCCCGGTGCGAGCTATGTCGGCCCGGACGGCCTCGGCGAGATGCGCGGCGCCCCGACCCTGGTCGGCCGCTCACCGGCGGCCAGCGACCCGGCGACCGCCCGCCGTCTGTGGACGGTCTCCGAGGAGCTCACCGGGGTGGCCTTCCCGCAGCCGGCCTCGGTCCCGGCCTAGCCCGCCATCAGGTCGTTCTCGACGGCGGGTGCCACCCGGTCGAACCAGAGCTGCGTCTGCGCCGGTTCGAGTACGCGGTCCAGCTCCAGCGTGGGCGTCATGTGCTCGAAGACCCGGCCGACTCCCATGCCGAAGGTGCCGTTGGGCGGGTGCAGGACGAGCACGCGGGTGCCGTCGAGCGGTTCGATGTCGGCGGGGATGCCCTCGGGGTGGACATAGCCGCCGTGCCCGTCGAAGAGGCGGAAGCGGCGTATCGCGGGATCGCTCGTTCCGAGGTTCGGGTCGCCGTCGGTGGCCGCCTCGACCCATGAGCGTGCGGGGCGCTCCCCCGCGACCAACCCCTGCTCGGGATCGCCGATCAACCGGTCGGCGAGGAGGGTGTGCATCTGGAAGTTGTCCCCGATGCCGCCCATGGTCAGGGCGTACCCCCTGCGGATACGAGGGTCGAGGACGAGCAGCGGCTCGTCGTCGAGGACCGCGGCCAACTGCCCGACCCAGGCGGCGCGTTGTGAACGGTCGGCGACCGCGGCGGCGTGCTCGCGCAGTCCGGCCTTGACCGGAGCGGCGACGGCCGTCCGGAAGGGGCCGCGGGCGAGGAGTGTGATCAGTGCCTTGAGCCAGTCCTCCATGTCGAACCAGGACATGGCCATGCGGGTCAGGAACCCTTCGTCGGCGCCCTGCCGGGCCAGCTTGCCGAGGGTCTTCACCAGCCGGCCGGTGCTCGCGCTCACCGGCTCCGGCAGCGGTCTCCACCGGGTCGCCCTGCCCCAGAACTCCGGCAGCGCCGCATTGAGCATCATGGCTTCCGAGGCGCGTTCCGGCAGTACGCCGACCAGGGCCGTGGGCGAGCCGCCCCACTCCACGCACGCCCCCGCCAGCACGGCCGTCATGGCGTAGTCGCCGTGCAGGCCGCGCAGCCACGGGGCAAGCGCCTCGATCACCGCGGTCGCGCTCTCGGGGCCGCCCGCGCGGGCGGCCTCGCCGAGTCGGCGCAAGGCCGCGCGGTATCCGGGGCCGGAGCGGGACCTCATCTGGGCGACGAGGTCGTCGACGAGCCGGGTGATCTCTGAGGGCACGGCCGCACGCTAGCAAGCACCCCGGGCGGGCCGTGATCAGGCACCGCTTCCCGCGGACGGGCCCCGCTGCCCCGGCGGGTCCTCGCCGGGCCTGCGATCCGCCGGTCTGCGGGGCGGGATCGGCGTCGACGCGAAGGCGCGCGGCCCCGTCCACAGGGCGGGTACCGCGTCGTAGCGGCGGCACATCTCGTAGGCGATCGCCTCGTAGTTGACCCGCCAGCCGTGGAAGTGCGGCCAGGCGTCGGCGACGCTGCGTTCGGCGTGGAAGCCCGCCGCCTCCAACATGGCGACGGCGGCCTCGAAATCGGCGTAGGTGAGACGCAGGGCGGCGTCCGGAGGGGGATCGGGGTCGAAGGGGAAGCGCTGGACGCGGGCGATGTCACGCAGCGCGGTGAAGCCGGCCCGCAGCACCAGGCGGGCCTCCGGCGGGGCGGTGCGCGGGGTGAGCGCCAGCTGTATGGCGGCCGCGTCCATCACCGCGACCAGGCCCACCAGCCAGTGCCGGTAGGGCCGGGGCGAGCGGAACGCCATCAGGACTGGGTACGTGGAGTGGCTCTCACCGATGTCGGAGGCCAGCCGCTCCCAGGCCCGGTACAGCTCAGGAAGCGCGGTTTCGGTGTCGACGAGCCACTGCCTGGCCAGGATCTCCGGGCCCCAGGCGGGCTCGCCGGCCCGGGACTGCAGCAGGGTCACCTCCAGCTCGCGCCGGTTGTAGGCGGCGTAGAGGGTGGGCAGGTAGGCGATCTGCAGGGCGATCAGCACCGGCCCTGTGGCCGCCGCCACGAAGTCGAGCGCGGACAGTCGCAGCCGGTCGCCGCTGGCGAAGCCGAGGGTGAGCAGGCTGGAGCCCGCCTCGCGGAAGGAACTGCCCCAGGACAGCCCGGACAGGGCGTGCAGCAGCAGCCCGAATCCGGCCAGGGCTCCGCCGAGCCAGATCGCGAGCATGCCGATCAGGATCAGCGGGGCGAGCCAGGTCTGTGCGCGGTCGACGGCGCCGTAGCCGCCGCGTATCGCCGCCAGCCGCAGCAGGCGGCGCAGCACCCACCACAGCCGGTACACCAGCATCGAGTAGAGCCCTCGCGGCACCACCAGGGTCCGCACCACGCTGCCGGCCATGACCACCAGCAGCAGGCCGCCGGCCACGCCGGAGATCCACCTCATGCGGCCATTGTGGACCGCTGAGGCGTGCGGTGATCAGTCACGGCCGTGGAGGCGGAGGACCGGATGGTCGGCGGGCCGAACAGAGCGGTCAGCACCGCTGAGACGTGGGTACGCTGCAGTGCTTCTCACGGTGGGCCGCCCTCAGGGGCGGACGCCAGGCCTCCGGCACCTCCCGGGCCCTCGGTGCGGCCGCGGAGCCTTGCCGTCCTCGGCTACGGCGGCTGCCCACCGCGCATGGAGAGCCGGGGCACGTGAACGGACGGTTCGCCAGACCCTATTCGGCGCCGAAATCGGGAAGCGTGAGCGAGCCGTCCTCGGCCAGCGGGAATCCGGGGTTGTGGGCGATCTCCCAGGCGTGGCCGTCCGGATGCCCGGAGAAACTGTGCTGCTCAAGGAGAGCAGGCTCCCGATGGAATGCCGCAATCCGCCGTGTTCTGGGTGCGGTGGCCGCGCGTCCGGGAGCGGCGCGGCGTCCGCGGCGGTCGTATCGTCCGGCACGGCGACCGCGGGCGCCCGGGCATGGGCGGGGTCGGCGCCGTTCATCTCCCGGGCCCGGGGCCTTCCCCTGTTTCACTCGGCGGCTGTCAGGGCCGGACCAGCAGGGTCCGTACGCCCTCGGAGGTGAGCGTCAGCGGGTGCTCGGATCCGGCGTCGATGGTGAGCGACAGATCGTCGGCGGGCCACTGCGAGGCCAGCGCACCGAGCGGCACCAGACGGTAGCGGGAGACGAACGGCAGCAGCCCGGCCATCTCCCCCTCCGAGGTGAACACGGGCACCACCGGGTCGCCGCCCGGCTGCTCCAGGACCGGCAGCGCCACCGCGCTCGGATCGACAGCATCCTCCTGGCTTGCGTCGTCGGGCACGGGAACAAGCACCTCGCTGCCGGCGAGCGTGTCCAGCGCCGCCGTGTCCTCGGTGTTCACGGCCAGCGCGTCCAGCGCCTGCCGGGCCGGTGTGGTGGTGTGGTGGTTGGAAGGTATCTCCATGGCAGATCCCCTGGTAGCGGCGGTCGTACGGCCCGCCCGGGACAAGATCGGCCCCCGGCACGGTCCTGCTCGCGTACCCGATCCCAACCAGCCCATTCATCAGTTCCCCGGGAATTCACCACGGGTGGTCGCCTCAGGGAATCAGCGGTATGTCCTGCGAGGGCAGCCCGAGGCGGTCGCAGCCGACCCGGCGGGTCAGCGGCTCCGCCATGCCGGCACCCACATGCGTCCAGTACGTGGCCGCGTCCCGGAAGTAGCGCTGCATCCGCTCGCCGTCGCGGGCGTGCCGGGAGCCGGCCGTGCGGAAGAGGATGCCCTGCAGCACGTCCCAGGCCGCGCGCCCGGCGTTCAGGAACATCAGCGCGAGCCGGTTGTCCTCGACGACGGTGAAGGGTGCCTCGCCGGTGACGTTGCGCCGGCACGTCTCCATCCAGTCCTGCGCCGTCTGCCGCAGCGCCGCCTCGGCCATGTCGATGATGCCGAGGGCCTCGCCGAGATGGCGCTGGTAGTCGTGCAGGTCGGCACGGGTGCGGTCGGGTTCCAGGGCGAGGGGGCGGGCGGCGACGACCCGGGCGTACTCGTCGGCGGCCGCGTACGCGGTGCCGATCATGATGGCGGCCAGCTCGCCGTGGAAGAAGCTCGGCGCCCGCCCGGCGTACATCGGGTTGCCGTGCAGTTCCGAGCCGACGCTGCCGCCCTCGACCGGCAGGTCGAGCAGGAAGGCCTCGCGGGTGAGGTACGCCGGGATGCGGGCCTGCTCCATGTGGACGCTGTTGGAGCCGCTGCCGCGCAGGCCGAGCACACCGTGCCAGTCGTCGAGCACCGTCCACACCGAGCGCGGCACGACGAACAGCACGGGCGGTCCCGGCGCCTCCCCCGGTGCGGCCGGGGCGCGCAGGGTCTGGCCGACGTAGTGCGTGGAGTAGGGGGCTCCGGAGGAGTACGGCCAGGTGCCGTCCAGGACGACATGGCCGTCGCCGTCGGGCTCGGCGACCCCGACGGGTACGACGGTGGACGCGGCCCGGAAGTCGCCGTCGGCGCCGAAGATCTCGTCCTGCGCCTGCTCGTCGAAGAGGGTGGCGACCTGGAGCACATGGGCGGCGGTGAGACAGAGTGCCCAGCCGGTGGACGGACAGCCGCGGGCGATCTCGGTGACCACGCGGTAGAAGACCGGCAGGCCGAACTCGTAGCCGCCGTAACGCCGCGGCTGGAGCATCCGGTAGAAGCCGGCCCGGAGGAAGTCGTCGTGGGTGTCCTTGGGGTAGTGCGTCAACCGCTCGGTCTCCGGCTGACGTTCGAGCAGGACGGGCTTGAGCGCAATGGCGCGCTCGATGATGTCGTGTTCGGTGAGGTCGGGTTCGGGAGCGGCGAGCACGGTGCCTCCTGACGGGTGCGGCCGTCGGTCACGTCACGCGATAGAGGTGATTGAACACGGCAAGTGCCCTGCGGGTACCGACCGGATAAGGCCAAGGTCGCCCGGGACTCAGGTGAGCAGGCGGCACGGCAGCGCCCGCTCCTCGGCGCCGCCCCGCCCGTCCGGCTCCACCCGGTACGCCTGGGCGCCCGGCAGACGCGTCACCATCTCGGTCAACTGCCCGTCCAGGAACAGTGCGCCCACCCCGTCGTCCAGCGCCCATCCGGCGGGCAGCGAGCCGTCGGCGACCGCTGCCCGGTACGAGGGACGGCGGCCCGGCTCGCTGTCGTAGTGCGGGCAGACCGAGCCGGGCAGCAGGCCGAGGCCGTCGGGGAGGAAGGTGAGGGGGCCGAAGGAGTCGGTGTGCGAGCCCTCGGCCCAGCAGTTGGCGCCCGCGCTGATGCCGCACAGCAGGGTGCCCTGGTCGTAGGCCTCGCGCAGTAGCCGGTCCACGCCGTGGGTGCGCCACACTGCCAGCATGTTCGCGGTGTTGCCGCCGCCCACGTACACGACGTCCTGCGCCAGCACGAACGCCCGCAGCGTTTCGTCGTCCAACTCCCGCCGGAACAAAGGCAGCACGGACGGTTCACCGGTGTGGCGTGACCGGAACACGTCGTAGAACCGCTCGATGTACGCGGCGGCATCCCCGCTGGCGGTGGGCACGAAGCAGACACGGGGTCGGGTGGTGCGCGCGTGGCCCAGCAGCCAGTCGTCCAGCAGGCCGTCGTCGTCGAGGCTGAAGCCGCCGCCGAGGAGGGCCAGACGGCGCTGCTTGAGGGGGGATTCGCTCACTCCGCCTCCCCGAGGAGTTCGGCGACGGTGGTCACGCGGATCAGCGGGCGGTACAGGTCCATGATCTGCAGCGCCTTGGTGTGCGAGTCGTCGTCCGCGCCCGCGCAGGCGTCGGCGGCGACCAGTACCTCGACACCGGCGTCCGCGGCGGCGAGCGCGGTGGACAGGACGCAGCAGTCGGTGCTGACGCCGGCCAGGACCAGGCGTTTCCCGGGGCCGGTGTGCCGGGCGAGTTCCGGTGTCCACTTGCCGAAGGTCGTGGAGTCGACGACATGCCGTGCCCGGTGGGCGAACTCGTCGGTCAGTTCCCAGAGTCGGGCGTCGGGCGGCTGGAGGGCGAAGGGCCACTGCTCGTAGTACGCCTGCCAGGCACCGTCCGGCTCGGCGGGCGCCAGGAAGCGGGTGAAGGCGACCCGGTCGCCGTAGGCCGGCAGCAGGCGTCGTACTCCTGCCGCGGCCTCGGTGAAGCGGGGGGTGGCCCAGGGGCTTTCGGGGTCGGCGAAGACGCGCTGCATGTCGATGACGGCGAGCAGTCCGGTGGTGGACGGGGTCATGCGATGGGCACCTCCTCCCCCGTGGCCTGGCTCGGCGCCTCGGCCTCCTGTGCGTGGACGCGGGCGCGGCCCAGGGCCAGGGTGCCGAGGAAGGCGAGTGCGAGGGCGGCGAGGACGCCGAGGTTGGCGTAGGCCCAGGCGCCGGACTTGCCGCCGAGGCCGAACGGTTCGAGGAGATAGCCCTGCCAACTGAGCCAGCTCGCCGCGGAGTTGGTGACCAGGCCCCAGCCGAGGGCGGTGGCGGCGAGGGTGAGGAGCAGCGGGGCGGGCGGTACGTCGCCGTAGCGGCCGGCGGGGCGGTAGAGGTCTGCCTCGTCGTAGTCGCGGCGGCGCAGGGCGAGGTCGGCGAGCATGATGCCGCACCAGGCGGCGATGGGGACGCCGAGGGTGGTCAGGAAGCCCATGAACTGGCCGAGGAAGTTGTCGGAGAAGAAGACGATGTAGACCGAGCCGGCGATCATCAGGACGCCGTCGACGAGGGCGGCCAGATGGCGGGGGATCCTGATGCCTGCCGAGAGCAGGGCGAGGCCCGAGGAGTAGATGTCGAGGACCGCGCCACCGACCAGACCGAGCACCGCGACCACGGCGAAGGGGACCAGGAACCAGGTCGGCAGGATGGTGGTGAGGGCGCCGATCGGGTCGGCGGCCACGGCCGTGTCGAGTTTCGTGGAGGATCCCGCCAGCAGCAGCCCGAAGACCAGCAGGAGCAGCGGGGCCACTGATGCGCCGAAGGTGGTCCAGCCGATGACGCCCCGGTTCGACGAACTGCGGGGCAGATAGCGGGAGTAGTCGGCGGCGGCGTTGACCCAGCCGAGGCCGAAGCCGGTCATCATGAACACCAGCGCGCCGATGAACTCCTGGGCGGAGCCCGCCGGGAGGGCGCTGACGGTGCTCCAGTGGATGTGGTCGGCGACCAGCACGATGTAGACGACGGTCAGGACGCCCGTCACCACGGTGATCACGGTCTGCAGCCGCATGATCAGGTCGAAGCCCATCACACCGCCGATGACGGTCAGGGCGCCGACCACGATCAGCGCGACGACCTGGGTCCCGGTGCCGCCGCCCCAGCCGAGCCGTCCGAAGACGGTGGCGGTGGCCATGGTGGCCAGGGCGCACAGCACGGTCTCCCAGCCGACGGTGAGCACCCAGGAGATCACCGAGGGCAGGCGGTTGCCGCGCACCCCGTACGCGGCGCGGCTGAGGACCATGGTGGGCGCCGACCCGCGTCTGCCGGCCACCGCGATGAACCCGCAGAGCAGGAAGGAGAAGACGATGCCGATGACGCCCGCGGTCAGCGCCTGCCAGAAGGAGATCCGGAAGCCGAGCGCGAAGGCGCCGTAACTCAGCCCCAGGATGGAGACGTTGGCGCCGAACCAGGGCCAGAACAGATTCCGCGGGGTGCCCTTGCGCTCGGCGTCGGCGATGACGTCGAGGCCGTGCGTCTCCACCTGGAGCGGCCGGCCCGCGGCTCTGTTGTCGGGAGTGTCCGGGGAGTCTGCCATCGTCGTCCTAGCTGTCCGGGCGGGTGTTGCCCGAAGCCTTGTCGGCGCAGGTCGGGGCGTCAAGGCGGCACAGGACGTACCGGTTCGCGCACCGGGACCCTCAGGGAGAGTTCAGGGGCCCGGTGCGGGCCTTTGTGGTCAGGCCGTCGTCTCGGAGCGTTCCGGTGCGGTCCAGTGGGTGTGGTAGGTGCCGGGGCAGTCGGTGCGGTGGTAGGTGTGGGCGCCGAAGTAGTCGCGTTGGCCCTGCAGGAGGGCGGCCGGCAGGCGGTCGGCGCGCAGGGTGTCGTAGTGGGCGAGGGCGGCGGAGAAGGCGGGGACGGGGATGCCGCGGCGGGCGGCGGAGGCGATGATCTCCCGCCAGGGGACCTGCGCGTCGGTGATCTCCATGGCGAACTCCATCTCGCCGAGCAGGCTGACCAGGTCGCGGTCGAAGGCGTAGGCGGCGCGGATGCGGTCGAGGAAGGAGGCGCGGATGATGCAGCCGCCGCGCCAGATCCGGGCGACGGTGCCGAGGTCGATCTTCCAGCCGTACTGGGCGGCCGCGTCCTGGATCATCTTCCAGCCCTGGTCGTAGGCGATGACCTTGGACGCGTACAGGGCGTGCTCGACCTGTGAGGTGAAGCGTTCGGCCTCGGTACGGCTGAGCGGGGGCCGGGTGCCGCCGGGCAGGCCCGAGTAGGCGGCGCGCAGGTCGCGCTGGCCGGAGGCGGCGCGGGCGAAGGTGGCCTGGGCGATGGCGGTGACCGGCGAGCCCAGGTCGAGCGCGGTCTGCACGGTCCAGCGGCCGGTGCCCTTCTGGCCCGCGGCGTCCGCGACGACGTCGACGAACGGGGCGCCGGTGACGGGGTCGGTGTGGGCCAGCACCTCGGCGGTGATCTCGATCAGGTAGGAGCCGAGCCGGCCCTTGTTCCAGTGGCTGAAGACCTCGGCGATCTCGGCGGGGGTGTAGCCGGCGACCTGGCGCAGCAGGTCGTAGGCCTCGGCGATGAGCTGCATGTCGGCGTACTCGATGCCGTTGTGGACCATCTTGACGAAGTGTCCGGCGCCGTCGCTGCCGATGTGCGCGGCGCACGGTTCGCCGCCGACCTTGGCGCTGATGGTCTCGAACATGGGGCCGAGGACGGTGTACGCCTCCGCCGAGCCGCCGACCATGATCGAGGGGCCTTCGAGGGCGCCCTCCTCGCCGCCGGAGACGCCGGTGCCGACGAAGTGGATGCCGCGCCCGCGCAGGGCGGCTTCCCGGCGACGGGTGTCGGCGAAGTGGGCGTTGCCGCCGTCGATGATCATGTCTCCGGGTTCGAGGAGCGGGGCGAACTCGTCGATGACCGCGTCGGTGGCCTCCCCCGCCTGCACCATGATCATCACTCGGCGGGGGCGCTGGAGGGCGGCCACGAAGTCCGCGGGCGTCTCCGCGGGGACGAACGTGCCCTCGTCGCCGTACACCTCCATGAGCGCGCGGGTGCGGCCCGCCGTGCGGTTGTGGACGGCGACGGTGTAGCCGTTGCGGGCGAAGTTCCGCGCCAGGTTGCGGCCCATCACGCCCAGGCCGGTCACGCCGATGGCTGCGGTTGCGTTCATGGTGTACGTCCCTCGGTCGGTCCGGTGGCGGTTGCGGGGCGGGCGAGCCCCATGCCCGTCAGGTACGGACGGGCGGCCGGATCGTCTCGATTCCGGGTCTGTGCGCGTGTGAGGAGCGGTGTGACGAACCCCGCTCAAACGATCGATCAAACAGGGATTAACATATGAGCGCCGCCTAGCTCGAAAGATGGATCTGTGACTGTCAACGACGACTCGTTCACCAACTGGAAGACCCGCGAGGAGATCGCGGAGTCGATGATCCCGATCATCGGGAAGCTGCACCGCGAGCGGGACGTGACGGTCCTGCTGCACAGCCGCTCCTTGGTGAACAAGTCGGTGGTCAGCATCCTCAAAACGCACCGGTTCGCCCGGCAGATCGCCGGCGAGGAGCTCTCGGTCACCGAGACCCTGCCGTTCCTGGAGGCGCTCACCGCGCTCGACCTCGGTCCCTCACAGATCGACATCGGCATGCTGGCGGCGACGTACAAGGCCGACGACCGCGGTCTGTCGGTGGAGGCGTTCACCGCGGAGGCCGTCGCGGGCGCGACCGGCGCCAACAAGATCGAGCGCGGCGAGGGCCGTGACGTCGTCCTGTACGGCTTCGGGCGCATCGGCCGCCTGGTGGCCCGCCTGCTGATCGAGAAGGCCGGGTCCGGCAACGGCCTCAGGCTGCGCGCGATCGTCGTGCGCGGCGGCGGCGAGCAGGACATCGTCAAGCGGGCCTCGCTGCTGCGCCGCGACTCCATCCACGGCCAGTTCCAGGGCACGATCACGGTGGACGAGGCGAGCAGCACGATCTTCGCCAACGGCAACGCGATCAAGGTGATCTACGCGAACGACCCGTCCGAGGTCGACTACACCGCGTACGGCATCAGCAACGCCATCCTGATCGACAACACCGGCAAGTGGCGCGACCGCGAGGGCCTCTCGCAGCACCTGCGCCCCGGCATCGACAAGGTCGTGCTGACCGCTCCGGGCAAGGGCGACGTCCCGAACATCGTGCACGGCGTCAACCACGACACGATCAAGCCGGACGAGCAGATCCTGTCCTGCGCCTCCTGCACCACCAACGCGATCGTGCCGCCGTTGAAGGCGATGGCGGACGAGTACGGCGTGCTGCGCGGCCATGTGGAGACCGTCCACTCGTTCACCAACGACCAGAACCTGCTGGACAACTACCACAAGGCCGACCGCCGCGGCCGTTCGGCGCCGCTCAACATGGTCATCACCGAGACCGGTGCCGCCTCCGCCGTCGCGAAGGCACTGCCGGACCTCAAGGCGCCCATCACCGGCAGCTCGATCCGCGTCCCGGTGCCGGACGTCTCGATCGCGATCCTCAGCCTGCGGCTCGGCCGCGAGACCGATCGCGAGGAAGTACTGGACTACCTGCGCAACGTGTCACTGACCTCGCCGCTGAGGCGCCAGATCGACTTCACGACCGCTCCCGACGCGGTCTCCAGCGACTTCATCGGCTCGCGCCACGCATCGATCATCGACGCGGGTGCCACCAAGGTGGACGGCGACAACGCCATCCTCTACCTCTGGTACGACAACGAGTTCGGCTACTCCTGCCAGGTCATCCGTGTCGTCCAGCACGTCTCCGGGGTGGAGTACCCGACGTTCCCCAGCCCGGCGGCCTGACCTCGGTGAACCGTCCGGTCAAGGGTCGGCAATGACCGCTTGACCGGACGCCTCCGGGGAATGAATCCGGCCACAGGAGCGGGTCATCACGCTGGAGGTGCCGTGACCACTTCGTCGGAACCGCGGGTGTCGGGCCTGGAGATCCGCTCCATCGACTACGTCCCACTGGACGAGCGCCACGGCAAGCTGTGGCATCTGGGCCCTCTGTGGTTCATGTCGAACGCGCAGATCGCCACCCTCGCGGTGGGCCTGATCAGCATCACCGAGGGCGGCAACCTCATCTGGTCGCTGGTCGCGATCGTGGCGGGCACCGTCCTCGGCACCTTCTTCATGGCCTTCCACTCGGCCCAGGGCCCGCAGTTGGGCCTCCCGCAGATGATCCAGTCGCGGCCCCAGTTCGGCTATGTGGGCGCCCTGCTGGTGTGGCTGTTCGCCTATGTGCAGTACGCGGGCTTCAACGTCTTCAACACGATCCTCGCCGGTGAGGCGATGCACACCACGGTGCACGGGGGCGTCAAGCTGTGGGTGGTCGTGGTCACCGCCGTCGCCCTGGTCATCGCGCTCGTCGGCTACGACGTCATCCACAAGGCCGAACAGTTCCTGACGTACTCCTTCCTGGTCGTCTTCGGGATCTTCACCGTGGGCGTCCTGGTCACGCTGCACTACCCGGCGGGCTCCTTCGACCTCGGCGCCTTCAAGGCCACACCGTTCCTCGCGCAGTTCGGCGTGGTCGCCGGCTACCAGATCAGCTGGGCCATCTACGTCTCCGACTACTCGCGCTACCTCCCGCCGGACGTGACCGTCCGCAAGACCTTCTACTGGACCTACTTCGGTTCGGCGCTCGGCGGCATCTGGCTGATGGTCCTCGGGGCGCTGCTCGCCGCCTGGGCGGGCAAGGACTTCGAGACGATCAAGTCGATCAACGCGGCCGGCGACAAGATCTTCAGCGGGTTCGGCGCGATCGTGCTGCTCTTCGCCGTCCTGGGCCTGGTCTCCGTCACCGCGCTGAACATGTACGGCGGCTCGCTGACCCTCATCAGCGCCATCGACTCGATCAAGCGGGTGCGCCCGACGCTCGGCGTACGGCTGGTGACCATCGGGCTGACCGCTGCGCTCTCGCTGGTCGGCGCGCTGGCCGCGACCTCCCATTTCCTTGAGAACTTCAACAACTTCCTGCTGCTGGTGCTCTATCTGTTCATCCCGTGGACCGCGGTCAACCTGATGGACTACTACGTGGTGCGCCGCGGCCACTATGCCATCGCCGAGATCTTCAACCCCCGCGGAATCTACGGCCGTTGGGGCTGGCACGGCATCATCGCCTACCTGGTGGGCTTCGCCGTCATGATCCCCTTCTTCTCCGTCGGCACCCTCTACACCGGCCCCGTCGCGCACGCACTCGACGGAGCCGACATCTCGCTGTTCATCGGACTGCCGGTCGCCGCGGCGCTCTACTGGCTGCTGACCCGCTCGATCGACGTGCAGGCCGAGCAGCGGCTGGCCGAGGCCGAGGCGGAGGCGCTGGAACAAGCGGCACACGAGCACCGCGAGCCCTGACCGCTCCCCCGGGAAGCGACGTCCGTCCAAGACGGTCGGGAGATGTGACCCAGACCATAAGGAGAACGATGCCGTTTCGCTAACGAAGGGGGCTATCCTGGCCCCAAAGTGAACGAAACCGTTTCGTTTAGAGGCGGGAAGGACAGACATGGTCTCCGTACTCATCGTCAACGACCAGTCCCTGCAACGCGTCGGCCTGCGCATGCTCCTGGCTGCCGAGCCCGACCTGACCGTGGTCGGCGAAGCGGCGAGCGCAGCCGAGGCGGTCGGCATGTGCTCCGCGCTCCGTCCGGACGTCGTCCTGATGGACAGCCACCTCGCCGGTACCGACGACATCGAAGCCATCCGGCGCATCGCACGCCCCGCGCACCTCCCGCGGTTCCTCCCGGGCTCCGAGGACGCCACGGCGGGCGGGCCTCCTCCCCGCGTCCTGGTTCTGACCTCGCCCCCGCACGAGAGGCACGCCTACGCCGCCCTGCGCGCCGGGGCCGCCGGATTCCTCCTCACGGACGCCGCCCCGGACGAACTGACCGCGGCCATCCGCGTGGTGGCCGCCGGAGACGCGGCGATCACCCCCGCCCTGACCCGTGCGCTCATCGACGCGGTCCGCGAGCAGCCGGCCTCCCGCTCCGCGGGGCGGGAGATCGGACTGGACACCCTCACCGAACGTGAACGCGACGTCCTGACCGCCGTCGCCTCCGGCTGGTCCAACACCGAGATCGCCGTACGCCTGTCCATCGCCCCGACGACCGTCAAATCCCACGTCAGCCACATCCTCGCCAAGATCGGCGCCCGCGCCCGCGTCCAGGCGGTGGCCTTCGCCTACGAGTCCGGGCTGATTCGGCCGGCGGCCTGAGGAGGCGTTCTACAGCGGCGGTCACCACGGGCCGTCAGCAGCGGAGCCGAGGACGGTTCGGCGCTGTCGACTGCGGAGAGGTGGTCGGAGAGAAATCCGTTACTAACCCGGCGCGTTGACGGTGAGCCGGGTCAACTCGCCCTGCTTCCGCAGACAGCACCGGTGCGCATCGCTCCACACCGGCTCCGGCCACGCCGGCCGGCTCCGCACCGGGCTTGCAGCGGTCCTCGCCGTACCGGTCGTTCCTCGTTGCGGCCGTCACGCGCGACATCGGCCGGTCGGTCGGGCCAACCCCGCCCGGGCATTGCAGAATTGGGTCTCCGGCGCAGGCATCGCCCCTGCTCCGCCCCCATGCGCCGGTCGTGCGTCTCGGAACTCCCGCGGAATTGTCCGTGATCAGTAACAGACGGATCCCGGAGCAACCTTTTGCCGTCCTGACAGATGCAACAAGCAACACCGGGATGACAAGGGCGGGGCAGAAATGGCGCGGCATGGCGGGCGGGGATGGCACGGCCGGGTATTCGCGGCGGCGGTCGGGGTGACGGCGGTGGCAGCGGCCACCTCGGTATGGACCGCACAGGCCGGCCCCTTCAGCGGGCAGCACTCGGGCGCCTCGGCCCACCCCTCCTCAGCGGCGGCCGGCGCCGGCCGGACGACCCCGGTGGCGGTGAGCATCGTCCACGCCTCGGACCAGGGCGCCCGGGGCGTCAACATCACCATCGACGACGGGCCGGACCCGGTCTGGACACCGCAGGTCCTGCAGGTGCTCAAGGACAACGGTGTGAAAGCCACCTTCTGCATGGTCGGCACTCAGGCCCAGGCGCACCCGGACCTGGTGAAGGCGGTGGTGGCGGCCGGGCACCGGCTGTGCGACCACACCGTGTCGCACGACACCACCATGGACAAGAAGCCCGACTCCTACCAGTCCAAGGAGATCCTGGACGCCGCCGCCATGATCACCAAGGCATCCGGGGGCGTCCGGCCGCTGTACTACCGGGCCCCGGGCGGTGCCTTCACCCCCTACAGCAGGCATCTCGCCGCCGCGCAGGGGATGCGGCCGCTGGGCTGGAACGTGGACTCCAAGGACTTCGAACGCCCCGGCACCGCCGCCATCGTCGCCACCGTCAAGAACGAGCTGTCCAACGGCCCGACGATCCTCTTCCACGACGCCGGCGGAGACCGTTCCCAGACGGTGGCCGCCCTGCGCGAAGTCCTGCCCTGGCTGAAGCAGCAGGGGCGCTCCTTCGGCTTCCCGGTGCGCTGAACCCCGGCCGGGCAACTGCCTCTGGCGCGTCAGAGCCTGGCGCCGAAGTCCTGCGTCCACCACGGCCCGCCCGACCCGTTGTGGACGCCCACGCCGATGTCCTTGAACGAGCAGTTGAGGATGTTGGCGCGATGGCCGGGGCTGTTCATCCAGGCCTGCATCACCGCCTGAGGCGTCTGCTGTCCCTGGGCGATGTTCTCCCCGTACGTGGACCACTTGTAGCCCGCGGCGCTGATGCGCTGCCCGGGGTCGAGGCCGTCGGGGTTGGTGTGGTCGAAGAAGTTGCGGGCGGCCATGTCGTCGGAGTGGCCCTGAGCGGCCTTCTCCAGTTGCGGGTCCTCGGTGAGCGCGCCGCAGCCGGCCGCCGCCCGTTCCTTGTTCACCAGGGCGACCACCTGCGCGACGGTGCCGGACGGCGTCGACGACGCCTCGGGTGTGCCGGTCGCCGTCCGCGAGGGCTGAGCGGAGGGGCGGGGAGCCGGGGCGTCCTTCTTCGCGGGGCGCGGGCTCTTCGACGCGCTTGCCTTCTTCGTAGGTGACGCGGAGGGAGACGGAGAGGTGGAGGCCGACGGAGGTGTCTCGACGGCACTGGATTCCGACAGGTCCGCGCCGGGGGCGCCCGCGATGTGCTCGGCGCTCGCCCCTTCGCTGCCGGCCCCGGGGTCCGTGCCGAAGTACCACAAGGCGCCGCCTGCCACACAGGCCGCGACGACCGTGCCGCCGACGGCCCTGCGCCGGTTGCGCCGGCGTCGGCGCACCTCGCTCCGGGATCCCGCCCGCCCGCGCGCCGCGCGGTGTCCGGCTTCCGGGCCCGATCCGGTACGGCTGCCGGAGGGCCGCGGCCCTGTGGCGGGCAACGCCATCCCGGCCTCGGCCGTCCCTCCGTAGGCGGCGCGCACGCCCGTCAGCAGCGAGGGCGCCGCAGCAACCAGTGCCAGCCCGGCCAGCAGCCCCTCCACGGGCATCAGCCCGCTCCACAGGCCGGAGCACCGCCCACAGCCACGGGCGTGCCGGGCTATTCGTTTGCGCCACAGCGCCGAGGGCCGCCCGTCCCAGGTGCCCAGCATGCCGCGCAGTTCCAGGCACGGCGGCTGCGCGTCGAGCGCCCGCACCACCACACGGGCCGCCTCCAGCTGCGCCTTCATCCGCTGCACCCGTACGGCAGTGTGCTGCGGCGACAACTCAAGTGCGGCAGCCACCTCGGCGCGGGTCAGCTCTCCGGCGCACTCGAGCCACCACAGCGAAAGCAGTCCCCGGTCGTCGGGCTCCAGCCAGCGAGTGGCGCGCGCGGTCTCCTGACGCTGGCCGGAGAGCTGGAGCTGTACGAGGGTGAGGTCCACGAAGTCGGCGCCCGGATCGGCGAGTTCCTCGGCCTCCTCCACGGTGCCCGGGGCGAACTGCCGGTCCTGCCAGTGCTTGCGGGTCTCGTTCATCGCGATCGCCACGAGCCAGGAACGGAAACTCTCGGGAGTGCGCAGACCGCCCAGTCCGTCCAGGGCACGCAGCATGGTCTCCTGCACCACATCGTCGACGTCGACCGAGCCGTTCAGCGCCCGGCCCACGATGTTGTACACCAGCGGGAGGTACGCACTGACCAGGGCGTCCTGAGCTTCCGGGTCGCCCCCTCGGGCGGCGGCGACCAGCGCCGTCGGCTCCACCGCGCGCTGTGTACCCATGAAACTGTCCTGTCCTCGACGCCGAACGATCCTGCCCGATACCTGGGAGACCGGTGGGTGGCTCTCGGATAACAGTTCTTCGGACACATGCTCAGTCAACCAGTGGCGTTCCGGTGGATGTCTGGCTGGAGGTGCCGAGAGTAATTCGCTACCTTCCGTTGCATCTGTAGCCAGTTGTCCCTTCTGTGGAGGAGAACTTGACGTCCATGAGGAACGTTGCAGCCACTGTGGCGATCGCTGTCACTGCGCTGGCAGGCACGTCCGTGCCGGCCGGCGCGGCAGGCACGTCCGGCGATGCGCAAGCCCAGGCCACCAACGTCGACGGGCGAACCATCCAGGACAGCGCCCCACTGGAGCACTCGCTGCTCGACTTCGTGCAGCGCGCCTCGTCGCCGGACGAGAGCGAGCTTGGCGTGGCTTGCTTCAATGGGCGCACCGACGGCAACCGAAATGTCTACCTGACCTGCGACAGCCACACGTACCCGGTGTATGTGGACTGCACCGACGGCCGTCATGAGTTCCGGCGTTCCTACTCCGGCCGGTGGGACTTCCGTCTGACCTGTCCTGCCGGAACCCGAGCGGTGTGGGGCGGCAGTTGGTTCGGGCACGCGTAGGCCGCGGCTGACCGTTCGGGCATGACGTGCGGGCCTCGGACCACCGGGCGGAAGGGCGGAGAGGGTTGTTCCCTCTCCGCCCTTCACGTCTTCCTCAAGCGCCGTCAACGACACGAGCACCTTGCGGTCCCAGGCGGGCGAGCGGGGAGAGGGCCATCAGCGCCGGCGACAGCAGCATGCCTGCGGCGGTCACCAGGAGGCTCGTGTGCGCGCCCCGCACTTCCGCGAGAAAGCCGCCGAGCAGGGAGCCGAGCGGGGTCATCCCCATGCCGACGAAGTTGATCGTCGCGGCCGTGCGGCCCTGCATCCCGTCCGGAGTGACGGTCTGCCGTACGGCCATGATCGTGACGTTCACCAGCTGGCTGAAGGTCCCGAAGACGAAGTTGAGTGCGACGAGCGCGGGAACCGTCACCGCAGGGGAACCGTGCAGTGCGGGCACGACCAGGAACACGCCGTCGCCGAGCGCTGCCGCGGACACGAGCACCGGGCCGTATCCGAAGCGGCCCGACAGACGGGCGGCCAGCAGCGAGCCCAGGAGCGCGCCCGGCCCCGTCGCCGCCAGGACGAGTCCGATCGCGGTGCCCGACAGGTGCAGGTCCCGTGGCAGGAACAGCAGATAGACGGTCATCGCAGCCGCGAAGAACAACTGGAAGGCGGCTGACGCGAGGCACACGGTCCGCAGCAAGGCGTCAACGGCGACAAAGCGCAGGCCCTCCTGGATCCGCCGCCACAGCCGCGGAGGACGTTCCGGGCATTCCGGGACCGACTCGCGACGCCGCATCCGTCGGATCGACAGGAACGACAGGGCGAAGAACACCGCGCTGGAGGCGACAGCGATCGGCGCCGACAGCACGGACACCAACGCACCACCGAGGGCCGGACCGCCGATCTGCGCAGCGGACCGGCTGCCCTCGATCGCGCTGTTTCCCCGTACCAGCTCAGCGCGGTCCACCAGCCGTACCAAAGACGCCTGGTAGGCCATGTCGAAGAACACCGACAACGCCCCGACGGCGACGGCAACCACGAGCAGCGCCGGGAGGCCGAGCCGTCCGAGGAGGCCGGCCACGGCGGCGGCACCCAGTACCAGGGCCCGACCGGCGTCCGTCAGCACCATCACCGTACGGGTCCGCCACCTGTCCACCCACGCGCCGACGAACAGCGACAGCAGCAGGATCGGCGCCTGCCCCGCTGCGCGCAGGGCGCCCAGCCGGCCGGCGTCGGCGTTGAGCGTCAGGACGGCAAGGAGCGGCAGAACCACCAGGCTTGCCTGCTCGCCCAGTTGGGAGACCGTCTGGCCCACCCAGAGCCGGCGGAAGTCGCCGTCCCGCCACAGGCTTGACGGAGCAGGTCGACCGGAATCGGACACGGCGGAGGGAGAGAACGGCACAGGGACCTCTCGTACGACCGAAGACGGGAAGGCTCGGCATGCCCCCGATGGCTTCCGTCGGACAAGCTTCGTCCTCAACTCCTCGCACACGCACGCCATTTACGCTCCGAGCCGGCATATCGTCGGCGTATCGAAAACCACATACGTGCCGGCAACACCGTGCCGCCTTGACTGGTGGCATGACTCGAACCCCACCATCGGCACCCACAGCGAACCGCCGGACGCGCGGGCTGCTCGTCGTCGGCCTGATGGCCGTCATAGCGGTGATCACCGCGGTCCTCGGCCACCAGGTGCCGAAGTCCTCGTCCTCCTCGTCGCTTTCGCCTCCGTCGGCCGCATTACCTTCGGATGCCGATAGCGGTGAGCACAGTGGTGCGCTGGGTCAGGCCGACGGGATCGTCCCCGACGGTGTGACGGTCTTCGACGACGCGATTCCGGCTGTGGCCAAGCTCGATCCGGATCTGCTCAAGGCCCTGCGCCGGGCGGCGTCGGCTGCCGCGCACGACGGAATCGAGTTCTACGTCAACAGCGGCTGGCGTTCGAAGGCGTACCAGAACCAGTTGCTTCGACAGGCCGTGGCCGAGTACGGATCCGAGAACGAGGCCGCCCGATGGGTGGCCACCGCGGCGACCTCTCCGCACGTGTCGGGAGACGCGGTCGACCTCGGGCGTTCGGATGCGACGGCGTGGCTGTCCCGGCACGGCGCCGAATACGGGCTGTGCCAGATCTACAGGAACGAAACCTGGCACTACGAGCTGCGGCCCAGTGCGGTCGCTCGTGGCTGCCCGCCCATGTATGCCGACCCCACCGAGGACCCGAGGATGCAGCAGTGACCGGCAGTGAGCGAGGACAGACGATGACGCAGGTGGACACGGCAGAGACCGGACAGGGCGGTCGCCGGGACACCGGCTCCCATGCCTGGAGCGCGCCCATCCGGCGGACGATCCGCCGGGGGTCCCGGCCCGAGCCCTGGAAGCGCGGCCCGGTCCTCGCGGCGTCGGCACTGCTGCTCGGCCTGCTCATGCTGCTGCACGCCGAGATCCCGAACCGGGTCGGGAACCTCGGCAGCCTGGTGGAGACCTTCCTGCCATGGTTCGGCGTGTTCGTCCCGGTGCTGCTGGCCGGGGCGCTCTGGCGCCGCTCCGCCTCCGCCGTGGCCGCGCTGCTGGTGCCGGTGACGGTGTGGCTGTACCTCTTCGGCGGGATGCTCGGCGACAAGTCCCACGCGGGCAGCGATCTCACTGTGGCCAGCCACAACGTCAGTGCCGACAATCCCGACCCGGCCGGCACCGCCCGCGACCTGGTCGCCTCCGGGGCGGACCTTCTGGCGCTGGAGGAGATCACCCCGCAGGCGCAGGGTGTCTACGAGAAGGGGTTGGCGAAGGCGTACCCGTACCACACGGTGCTGGGCACGGTCGGGCTGTGGAGCAAGCTGCCGATCTCGGGCAGCCGGCCGGTCGACATCGGGATGGACTACGGGCCGCTGGCGGCCACCAAACCGGCCGCCGTCAAGCTGGCCTACAACCGGGGGCTGCGCACCACGGTGGCCACGCACCACGGTCCGCTGGCGGTGTACGTGGCCCACCTGGGATCCGCACGGGTGAATCCCAGGGGAGGCTTCGCGACGGTCTCCCGGGACAGGAACGCGCAGATGCTCGGCAAGGCCGTCGCCACCGAGAAGAGCAAGCGGGTGGTGCTGCTCGGCGACCTCAACGGCACCACGGACGACCGCGCCTTCACCGGCCTCACCTCGCAGCTGCGCTCTGCCCAGGACGTGGCCGGGGACGGCTTCGGCTTCAGCTGGCCGGCCGAGTTCCCGGTGGCGCGGATCGACCAGATCCTGGTCCGCGGTGTGAAGCCGGACAGCTCGTGGGTGCTGCCGGCCACCGGCAGCGACCACCTGCCGGTGGCGGCCGGGATCAGCTGGTGAACACGGCGCAATAGGCTGGCCTTCGCTGCGAGATCCCCCCGCGTGAGAGGACGTCCGACCATGCCACCGGCCCGGCAACACCCCTCGATCGAGGGAAGGACTCAGTCAGCCATCGAGGGATTCCTGCGCCGCCACGGAGCCGACCGACTGCCTCATCCGGGCGGCACCCTGCTCCAGCATCTGCTGCGGGTTCAGCGGCTGCTGGCCGCATGGGGAGCGGGCCCCGACGTCCAGACAGCGGGACTGTGTCACGCGACCTACGGAACAGACGGCTTCGCCACGACTCTGCTGCCGCTCACCGAACGGGTAACGCTCATCGCCCTGATCGGTGAGGCGGCGGAGGAGTTGGTGTACCTGTACGCCAGCTGCGACCGCGCCACCGTCTACCCACGGATCGAGGGCAGCACGGCGGTCGCCTTCCGGGACCGCTTCACCGGCCGCGAGCACCAACCCTCCCCCGACGATCTGAGGGCGTTCCTCGAGATCACGGCCGCCAACGAACTCGACGTACTGGCACACAACGCGGAACTGGCCGAGCAGCACGGCCCCGGGCTGTACGGCTTCCTCAAACGCGCCGGCTCGCTGCTGTCCCCTGCCGCGCAGGACGCCGTCGACCGGCAACTGGGGCAGCTGCCGTAGGCTCCACCCCGCGCTCCTTCCCCGAGAAGGACCCGTCCACCCTGCCCGGCAACGGTTCCATGTACCGCGAACAAGTTCACCGGCAAGTACGAGCATCGGAAGCGACGGCTCCGTCCTTTGTGAAAGCCATCAGCCCTTGACGGGACCGCCGTTGATGGCGACGCGCTGGCCGTAGCGGGCGTAGGGGTAGTAGTCGTACGTCGCGTGGTGCTGGACGCACCGGTTGTCCCAGAAGGCGAGCGTGCCCGGGGTCCAGCGGACGCGGCAGTGCAGGACCGGCCTGCGGGCGATGATGTCGAAGAGCAGGTCGAGCAGGGCCCGGCTCTCGTCCGCGGAGAGCTGCGGGATGCGGCTGGTGTAGGCCTTGTTCACATACAGCAGGCGGCGGTCGGTCTCGGGGTGCCGGGCGATGAGCGGGTGTTCGCTCTTGGGGACGACGTAGTCCGGGGGCAGTGGGTATCCGGCCAGTGCCTGCGCGCCGTCGTGTATCGCGGTCAGCGGCTCCAGCAGGGCGCGCATCGCCGGTGAGAGCATGTCGTAGGCGAGGTGCATGTTGGCGAACAGGGTGTCGCCGCCGCACCCCGGCTCGGGTATCTCGGTGATGTAGAGCATCGAGCCCAGGGAGGGTTCGGCGTCGGCGGTGCCGTCCGCGTGCCAGCCGTTGCCCGCCACGTTCGCCGCGGCCGATGTCGTGCGGATCTCCAGGATGAAGGGATCGCCGTTCGGCGGCGGTGGGTTGACGGGGCGCAGTTCGCCGAAGGCGGCGGCGAAGCGCTTGTGCTGCTCTGTGGTGATCGTCTGGTCCCGGAAGACGAGGACGTGGTGGTCGCGGAAGGCGGTCCGGATCTCCTCCAGTTGCTCCGCAGGGATCTCCCGCGACAGGTCGACGCCGGAGACCTCCGCGCCCAGAACGGGGGTGATCCGTTCGACGGTGAGGGTGCGGTAGGGGTGCACGGGACGTGTGGTCACCGCTTCCAGCGCTTCGCGCTCGTACGACTCCATGTCAACCTCCGAAGGGGGGTGGGTTTTACAGGCTCGCCCTGATGGTCTCGGCCACTGTGTCCACATGGGGTGCCGCGACGATGCCGTAGTGGTCGGTGGGCAGGTGTGTGAGTACCGCCGACGGGGGCAGGCAGCTGTTCCACTGGTGCTGCGGCTCTTGAGGGGTGGCGGGGGCGGGCATGCCCGCCGTGGGGTGTCCGGCCAGCCACAGATACGTGGGGACCGAGACGAGCGGCCGTACGCGATGTTCCCCGAGACTGCGCAGGTTCGCGCGGCAGCAGCGAGCCAGTCTCTCGGCGTACGCCTGTGCGTGCTCGGCCGGCAACGAGGAGGCCTGGGCGCTGAGTTCGGCGGCGAACAGCGTTTCCAGGTGTTCCTCGTCGTAGGCGGCGACCAGCTCCTGTGCCCGGGGCGGTGGCGGATCCAGCAGGTGGAGCGCCTGCAGCGGCTGGCCGGCCGACTCGGCGAGGCACGCCATCTCCATCGCCACACGTGCGCCGTAGGACCATCCGGCCAGGTGGAGCCGGTGGTCCGGGCCACCGAAGCGCTCACGCAGTGCCGCGTCGTAGTGCCGGGCCCGCTCGGCCAGTGACCACGCGGGCATCTCGGCGTCGCGCAGTGCCGGATCGGCGATGAGGCACACCGTCGGCCCGGGTCCGAGCGCTGCCACCAGGGAGCGGTAGGCCTGGACGTCTCCGCCCACGGGGTGCACCAGGCACAGGACGGCCGAACCGGTTCCCTCCTGCCAGATGTCGAGTGCGACCCGGGAGGCGCCCGTGCCCGCCTCGGCGGAGGTGAGGGCCGCCTCGACGTGTTTCAGGACCTCCGTGAGGCTGACGCGGTGGCTCAGGGAGGCGAGGTCGACCTCGACGCCGTAGTCGTCCTCGATCCGCGCGATCAGGCTGATCAGCGTCAGCGAGTCGGCGCCCAGGTCGTAGAGGGAGTCCTCGGGGTTCAGCTCGGCCACGCCGAGCAGATCCCGGACCACCCGGGCCACGGCGTCCGCTCGCTCCCCGGCACCGTCGGCGGCGGCGGTGTCCCGCGCCTGCCCGGGTGCCGTGGACCGGTCCGCGATGCCGGCAGGGGCGTAGAAGGCCCGGGAGACATCGATGTCCGTCGTCGACACGAGGAGTTGCGGCAGTTGCAGGGCGAGGGCGTGGCCGAAGACCGCTTTGCCCTCCTCGACGGTCAGACCGACCGCGAGATGGGCCTGATGGCGGCTGTCCGTGTCCAGGACCCGGGTCGCCATTCCGGTCTCGTTCCAGATGTCCCAGTCGATGGCGATCCGGGCGGTCGTCTCCGTCTCCGTGGCCCGGTGGTGGGCGAAGCCGTCGAGGAGGCTCGCGCCGGCCGCGTAGTCGCTCTGGCCGATGCCGCCGAGCAAGGCGGACATCGAGGAACAGTAGACCGCGATCTCCGGGCGGAAGGCCCCGATCAGGTGCTCGACGACGAGTGCGCCCCGCTCGCGGACCGCGGCGGCCTCGCGCATCGCGGTCGCGTCACGTCGTACGAGCAGCCCGCCGTGTCCGAGACCGGCCGCGTGGACGACACCGTCCAGCCGTGACGTGTGGGCGCCGACGGCCGCCGCCACGTCGTGAACGGGCATGGTCGCGAGATCCGCCGGGACGAGGTCGATGCGGTGTGCCCATCCGCTCAGCTGCTCGGGCAGCCGCGGGTTTCTCGACAGCAACAGGACCCGGCCGCGGGTGTGTTCGAGCAGCCAGGCGGCGATGGCGCGGCCGATGCCGCCCGTGCCGCCGAGCACCAGGTGGACGGTGTGCGCACCGGACGGCACGAGGGAGCGTGTATCTTCCGGTTCCGGTACGGGCAGGGTGTCAGGCCGCCACCAGTAACCCTGCCGCAGCGCGAGTTGGCGCGGCAGGGCAGATCCGCCGGAACGACGGGCCTCCCGTGCTCCCGCGACGACCGCGGCCACAGGTCCGGCCCAGCGGGTGAGGTCGCCGTCGGGGAGGTCGAGCCAGTGGCCGTTCAGGGCGGACTCCTGCGGGGCGACCTCGACCGGCCCGGCGAGGAGCGCCAGTTCGGGCCGCTCCACCGCTCCCGCCGCGGGCCGGGCTCCGTACGACAGCCACCACACGCGTGGGGAACCGGCCCGCGCGGTCAGGGCCTGGGCCAGGGCCGCCGTGCTGTCCAGGCAGGTGTGACGGGCGTGTTCCAGGGTGCCGGGACCGACCGGCCCCGACACGTCGAGCGGCAGGGCGTGCACCCACTCCATGTCGGTCAAGGCCGCATCGCCGTCCTCGGACAGCGCGTCGAGCAGCCGGCGCACGGACGCCGCATCGGCGGGGTCCACGTCGTAGGCGTCCGGTCCTCTGCGGGCGAAGGCGGCGGCCGGGTGCACCCGTATCACTCGCGACGCCACCGCGTGGAAGGGCGCGAGCGCTGCCTGCGGAGTGTTCTTCGAGGCTACGACGACCACGGCGGACGCGCGGCCCGCCGGCCCGGCGGTGTCCGCGAGCGTGGCACGGCGCAGCCGGACCCAGTGCGGCTGGTGCAGCCAGTTTTTCCGGGGCAGCCGCCGGGGTGCGGCGGCCGGGGTCTCGCGCGAGGCCTCGGACAGCCGGTCGAAGTCGTACTCCGCGAGGGAGAAGGACGGGGGCGGGAAGTCCCAGGGTGCCGGAGCGGCACCGGCCCCCCACTCGACGGGGCGTCCGGCGATCCAGGCCTCAGCGAGCTCGTGGGCCGTGCGGCCGGCCGCGCGGACCGCCACGGCGTCCGGGTCCGCGGCACCCAGCGGCACCCCTGCCGCGGCCACCGTGCGCAGCCAGCTCACGGCCGCCGCGGCGTCCGCCACGGGGGCCGCGGCCCGCAGGCGGCGGGCGACCCGCCCGGCCTGGAGATGACGCAGCACCGGCCTGAGGCGCTCCGGGTGCCGTTGGAGGTGGTCGGCGATCCGGGCGGCGTCGGCGGCGAGCGCGTCCGCGCTGGAGGCCGACAGCACGAGGCACTCGGGTACCTCGCGGACGGCCACCGGTCCGGGCGAGGTGTCCTGCTCCACGATGACGTGGGCGTTGGTGCCGCCGATCCCGAAGCTGCTGACCGCGGCCACCCGTCGACGTCCCTCGGGCCAGGGCGTGGCTTCGGCCGGGACGTGGAAGGGAGTGGGATCGGGGCCGATCTCCGGATTGAAGGCTCGGAAGTTGAGGTTGGGCGGGAGGATCCCGAAGCGCACGGCGAGGACCGCGCGTACGAGACCCACCACGCCGGCGGCCGCGCCCAGGTGGCCCAGCTGGCTCTTGACGGAGCTCAGTGCGCAGCGGCCGGACTCGCTCACGTCGAACGCCTGCCGCAGCGCCGCCACTTCGATCGGATCGCCCAGCCGGGTGCCGGTGCCGTGGGCCTCCACATAGCCGAGGTCGGCGCCGGTGCGTCCGGCGCGGGACAGGGCGCTTCGGATCACCTCCCGCTGTCCGGCCAGGGACGGCGCGGTGTAACTCATCTTCGCCGCACCGTCGTTGTTGATCGCGGAGCCGGTGATGAGCGCGTGGACGGTGTCGCCGTCGCGGCGCGCCTGCCGCAGCGTCTTGAGGACGACGACGCCGACGCCGCTCGCACCGACCGTGCCGGTGGCGTCGTCGCTGAAGGGCCGGCAGTCGCCGTCCGCGGAGAAGATGTGCTGCGAGCGGTAGCGGTAGCCGCCGGTCAGCCCGGGGTCGATGAGCACTCCCGCGGCCAGCATCACGTCCGCCTCGCCCTGCCTGAGCAGACCGGCCGCAAGGTGCACGGCGACCAGGGAGCTGGAGCAGGCTGTCTGGGCGCTGAAGACGGGACCGGTCAGCCCGAGGTGGTACGCCACCTTCGTGGCCAGGAAGTCCTTCTCATGGTGCAGCGCGAGCTGGAAGCCGTCGGGCAGCCGGTCGGGGTCCGCCTCGCGCAGCAGGGACTGGAAGTAGGTGTTCTCCCCGGCACCGGCCACCAGGCCCACCCGCGTGGCCGGGGTGTCCGCCACTCCGGCGTGTGCCAGGGCCTGCACGCCGGCCATCAGCAGGTGACGCTGCTGGGGGTCCATCACACGTGCTTCTTGAGGGCTGATGCCGAAGTGGCCCGGGTCGAAGTCGAGGATGCCGTCGAGTGTGCTGTGCGCGCCGACGACTCCCTCCGGCGCGTCGATGCGGCGGATTCCGGTGCCCCCCGAGACGACCAGCTCCCAGAAGGCGCCCAGGTCCGGGGCGCCGGGCACTCGTACCGCCATGCCGACGACCGCGACCGGCTCGCCGGGGTCGAGGGCCCCGTCGTCCTTCGTGGCTGACGGGGTGAGGGGCTGCGGGGCGGTGAGGTGGCGGGCCAGGGAGCGGACGGTGACGTGCTCGAACAGGTCCGCGACGCCGAAGCGCAGACCGAGTGCCGTGGTGCAGTGCAGGTGGAAGCGCATCAGAGCGAGACTGGAGGCACCCGCCTCGAAGAAGGTCTGGTCCGGTGCGATCACCGAACCGGTGACCTCCTCGAAGGCGGCGCTGAGGCGCTCCTCCTCGGCGGACAGGCCCGCGCGGGCGATGACGCAGCGGCGTATCTCCTCCCCCGGTGCCCGGACGACCGCCTGCCGGTCCAGCTTGCCGCTGGGTGTGCGGGGCAGCCTCTCCAGCCTGCGGAAGCGGTCCACACGGACGTAGGAGGGCAGCAGGGCGGACAGATGCGCGGTCAGGTCGTCGGCGGACGGTGCGTCGCCACGGACCTCCAGGCCCGCCGTCAGCCGGCCGCCCTCGGCTGCGACGACGGCGTTGACCACCGCCGGATGGCGCAGCAGGGCCGCCTCGACGGAGCCGAGTTCGAGCCGGTGCCCGCTCACCTTGATCTGCTGGTCGTCGCGGCCCGCGTAGTGCAGCAGGCCCTCACGGTCGAAGAACGCCCGGTCACCGCTGCGGTAGAACAGTCCCGCGCCGGGGAGTTCGACGAACCGCGTGTCGTCGCGTGCGGGTTCGCCGAGGTAGCAGCGGGTGGTCATGGTCCCGCCGATCAGCAGCTCGCCGGGACACCCGGCCGGGACCGGGTCGCCCTGGGCGTCCACCACCCGCAGATCGGCGCCGGCCACCGGGCGCCCGATGGCGGGCCGCTCGGGCCACAGCCCGGGATCTCCCTCCAGGCACAGGGCGCTGACCACATGTGTCTCGGTCGGCCCGTAGTGGTTGAACAGGCGCGCACCGGGCAGGCCGGCGAACCAGCGCCGGATGCTGTCCGTGCACACCAACTGCTCGCCCGCGGTGACCACTTCGCGCAGCCGGGAGGGATACCTGTTCAGGCGGACGGCGTACTCCGCGAGCAGTTGCAGGGCCACGTAGGGCATGAAGATGCGCTCGGTGCCCGCGGACTCCAGCCGGTCCAGGAGTGCGGGAGCGTCCTGACGCCACTCGGGACGGATGAGTTGGAGGGTGCCACCTGTGCACAGGGTCCCGAAGATCTCCTGGAAGGACACGTCGAACGCCAGCATCGAGAACTGCTGAGTGGCCGCGGGGGCGGTGAGGCCGCCGGGACCGGACTGCCACCTGATCAGATCGCACAGGGTGCGGTCGTGGATCTGGACGCCCTTGGGGACGCCGGTGGATCCGGAGGTGAACAGGGTGTACAGGGGGCGGGCGCCGTTGTGCGGTGGCGTGTGCGAGGGGTGGGCGTCGTCGTGCGGCGGTACGACGAGGTGGCGCGCCACACCGTCCGGGAGCAGCGTCTCCAGCGCCGGCGAGCTGTCCCGCGTGGTCAGGACGCACAGCGGGTCGGTCTGGTCCAGGACGCGGCGCAGCACGTCGGCCGGGTAGGAGGGATCGAGGGGGACGGCGGTGACGTTCAGCCGGGCCAGCGCCAGCAGCGCCACCACGTGTTCGGCGGAGGGAGCCAGGTACAGGGCCGCCCGGCAGGGAGTGCTGTCGGCCGGGATCGGGTAGCGGTCGGCCAGTTCCGCGGCGAGGGCCGCGGCACGGGCGTCGAGGGCCGCGTAGCTCAGTGTGGCGCCGTCGGCCGTGACGACGGCGGGGGCGTGCGGAGTGCGGGCGACCTGCCGGCCGAAGCCTTCGGCGACCGTGCTGAAGCCGGGCTCCGGGGCGGGTCCGCGCCCGTGCCGCGGAAGGGACCGCCGGTAGGGCGCGACGAGTTCACGCGCAGGGGAGCCGCCACCGGCCGCGAGCGCGTCCACGCCCCGCCCGAGCAGCTGCGCCATCGCCTCGACGTCCTCGTCGGTGAACCGGTCCTCGGCGTACTCCCACAACACGTCCAGTCCGTCCGCGTGCTCGACCACGGAGACCGTCATCGGGCACTTGGCCTCCGGTGCCGCCCACCACAGGGGCCGGGCGGTGCAGCCGGGCAGCCGCAGCGCCCCGAAGTCGGTGTTCTCCAGGACGAACAGGAAGTCGAACGGTGTGCTGTCGCCGACGCTCTCCCAGCCGGTCAGGACATCCGTGAGCGCCACGTCCTGGCGTCCCAGCACCTGCCCCGTGCCGGTGCCGGTGCGGGCGAGGTGTGAGCGCAGGTCCTCGTCGGGCGCGACGGTCAGCGGCAGCAGCACGGTGTTCGCCATCATGCCCACGCTGTTCTCGAACTCGCGCACCGGGCGGCCCGCGACCGGGGCGGCGATGCGCGGGCGGACCAGGCCCCTCACGCCGTACAGGCACCAGGAGAACACGCTCAGCAGGATCTGGAACCGGGTCAGTCCGAACTCGGCGCACAACTCGCCCACTCGGTCCCGCCGAACGGCGTCGAGCTGCGTGTGCAGCAGACGCGCCCGCGGGGCCGGATCCGTGTCCCGGTCCGGTAGCGGCTCCTGCGGCTCGGCCAACTGATGGTAGAACGCCAGGAGTTCGCCGCGCTGCGCCCGGTAGGCCGGGCTCGCGAACCGGTCGCGCTGCCAGACGGCGAAGTCCAGCGGGGTCGGAGCGGGTTCCTCGTCACGGCCGCGTCCGGCGTAGACGGCCGACAGGTCGTGCAGCAGGACGCTCAACGACCAGCCGTCCACGGCGATGTGGTGCAGGTGCAGCAGGAGCCTGCCGCCGCCGTCGCCCGGCAGCCAGCAGGCACGGAGCATGCGGGGGACGGCGAGGTCGAAGGGCTCGGCGAAGAAGGTGTCGGCGAAGGTGCGCGCTTCCTCCTCGTCCCAGGCCCGCCCGTGGCCCGGCTCGTGCCAGGGGTCGTACGGCTCACCGACACCCTGCTCCAGGCCGTCCGGGCCGAGGGTGAAACCCGTCCGCAGCGCCTCATGC
Organism: Streptomyces sp. NPDC051172; assembly: GCF_040682555.1. Lineage (NCBI taxonomy): Bacteria > Bacillati > Actinomycetota > Actinomycetes > Kitasatosporales > Streptomycetaceae > Streptomyces > Streptomyces sp. NPDC051172. The sequence goes on along the minus strand of NZ_JBFBBE010000016.1, from coordinate 91,713 downwards.
CGTACCACCAGGACGCGCAGTGCTCGCCGGAGGGCGGCGGTGTCGACGGGTCCGTCCACGCGGAAGACCTGGTGGACGGAGTAGGCCCGAGAGCCCGGAGCGCGGCGCTGCAGCAGCCACAGCCGCTGCTGTTCGCTGGTGGCGGGGGCCGAGCGGGCGCCGGAGACCACCGGTGCCGGCACCGCGCTCTCCTCGCCGGGACGGGCCGTGGCGAGGGACCGGGCGACGGCGGCCAGGTCGCCGTGCAGGACGGCCGCCTGCGTCAGCTCGCGGCCCCAGCGCTGTCGTACGGCGAAGCAGAACCGAAGCGCTTTCAAGGAGTCACCGCCACAGGCGATCCAGCGGTCACCGGGCCCGAGGCCGGTGGTGCCGAGTATCTCCTCGGCCAGAGCGACGACCCGGCGCTCCGGCTCCGTCATGGCCGGTGCGTCGGGGCCGGAGGCGGCGGGCCGCCAGGGCCGGCCGGACTGCCGCAGCAGAGCGGCCTGGTCGACCTTGCCGTTGGCGTTCAGCGGTATCTCGGCCACGAGATGGATCTGATGGGGGCGCATGTAGACGGGCAGACGGGCTGCCAGGTGACGTTCGAACTCCTCGTAGGACAGCTCTTGTTGGAGGACGACGAACGCCAGCAGTTCGCTCGGCCCCTCCGGGCCCGCACGGCGCGTGCACACGTGGGCCCGCTGGACCGCCGGGTGGGTGAGCACGCGCAACTCCACCTCGCCGGGCTCGATCCTGAAGCCGCGGACCTTGACCTGGCGGTCGATGCGTCCGACGTACGCCACCAGGCCCTCGTGGTCGGCCCGTGCGAGGTCGCCGGTGCGGTAGTAGCGCTCCGTGCCGCCGTCGAGCCACGGCAGCCGCACGAAACGGCGCTCGGTCTCCTCGGGAAGGTTGCGGTATCCGGCGGCGAGTCCGGCTCCGCTCAGGAGGAGTTCGCCGACCTCGCCGGGCGCGGCGACCCGCTCCTGGCCCGGTACGACCAGGACCGCGCCGCTCTGCGGCAAGGGCCGGCCGATCGGCACCACGTCCCCGTCGAAGTCCGGCGGGATCGGATGGCACAGGGCGAAGGTGGTGGACTCCGTCGGCCCGTACGCGTTGAACAGGCGGGCGGCGCTGTCTGGGTTGTCCCGGTACCAGCGGCGTATCACCCGGGGGTTGAGCTGCTCGCCGCCCACGAGCACCTGGCCGGCCTCGGCGAAGCAGTCCGGCACAGCCGTGGCCATCGCGTTGAACAGCGACGCGGTGATGAAGAAGGTGTGCACGCGGCCGCGCCGCAGCGCCGCGGCGAACCGCTCGGGGGTCTGCAGGTCACCGTCGCTGAGGATCACGCAGGAGCCGCCGGTCAGCAGGGGCACCCAGACGTCGAAACTCAGCGCGTCGAACGCCGGGTTGGCCAGGCAGCCGAAGCGCAGCCCGGGTTCGACGCGGATGTAGCCGGGCTGTGCCAGTCGCCGCACTCCGGCGTCACGGACCTCGACTCCCTTGGGCTGTCCGGTCGTTCCGGAGGTGTAGAACAGGAAGGACACCTCGCCGGGGGCGGACGGAGCCGGTACGGCGGCAGCGGCGTCCGGAAGTCCGGGCAGCAGGGCGTGTGCCGCGAGCGTCTGTACGTCCTGCGGGAGTTCGGTGGCGCTCCCGGCCGTCTCGTGCACCAGGGCGACCGCGGCGGAGTCCCGGAGGACGAAGTGACGGCGTTCGGCGGGGCTCTGCGTGTCGAGCGGCACGACCTGTGCCCCGAGCCGCAGTATGCCCAGCATCACGCAGACCAGCCGCCACGACCGCGGCAGCGCCACCGCCACCGCCTGCCCCGCGGCGACGCCCCGGCGCTCCAGCTCCTGGGCGACGAGGGCGGCCGCCGCGTTCAGCGTCCCGTAGTCGAGGCTGACGTCGCCGTCGACGACCGCCTCGGCGCGTGGTGCGCGAAGGGCTCGGCGGTGAATCTCCAGGGCGATCCCGGCCGGGGCGCCGGGGTCCTCGGCCACGTCGGCGGGGGACGTTTCGACGCGCGGTTTCATCGTGCCTCCGACGTGCCTGAAGGTGTCGTGCGCTCGGTCCGGCCCTGGCCGGGCGCGGCAGTCATCCGGTGCAGTTCGGCGGTGAGGACGGCGGCGACGCGGGGCAGTTCGGCGCTCTCCAGCATGTCCCAGTGGCCGCAGGCGACCGGCTCGACGACGAACTCACCGCCGGCGCGCCGCCGCCAGAACGCGCGGAGACGGGCGGCGGCGTCCTCGACGTCCGCGTCGTCGTCCTCCACGGCCGTCGCCTGCATCAGCACGACACGGGCGGACGACACGGGCACGGCGTAGTCGCGGGCCGTCTCGCGATGGTGGTTGTAGACGTTCAGGTACCGGGCCACCTGGTCGTCGTCGATGCCCGGATACATGCCGTTGAAGCGCACCAGCTTGTCCCGGAACTCCGCCATGCCGACCGGGGCGAGCGCGGCCCGCTGCCCGTCGTCCTGGGCACCGTGCGTGTCGAGGAGGACCACGCTCACCTTCTCGTGTCCGGCGGCCCTCAGACGGCGCCCCATCTCGTACGCCACCAGGCCGCCGTAGGAGAGCCCGCACAGCACCAGTGCCTCGTCGGCACGGGGGCCGACGAGCCGCAGATACTCCTCGGCCATCGCCTCGACACCGGGCAGGGTGGACTCGCCGGGATTGATGCCGGGCGCCTGGAGCCCCACCACGCCGATGTCGTCGGCCAGTTCGGCGGACAGCGGCAGGTAGCAGAACGCGGTGCCACCGGCCGGGTGCACACACACCACACGTTGTCGGCCGTCGCCCGCACGGAACTCGACGAGACTGCCGGGCTGCGCTGCGCCGCGGCCGTTGCCGCGCACCCGCTCGGCGAGCGCCTCGATGGTGGGGTGCAGCATGACGTCCCGGACCGGCAGGGCGACGCCGAGTTCCTCCTGCACGGCGGACGCCATCTTGATCGCCGATATCGACGTTCCGCCCAGCTCGAAGAAGTTGTCACCGATTCCGATGTCCGGGTGCAGCAGCACCTCGCGCCAGACCCGGTACAGCGCCATCTCCACATGGTCGCGGGGGGCGGCCGCGTTGACCCGCCCCGCGAGGGACGCGGCCGCGGCGCGCAGCACCTCGCTCCGGTCCACCTTGCCGCTGCGGTTCAACGGCAGACGCGGGAACTCGACCACCACGGCGGGGATCATGTAGTCCGGCAGACGGTCCCCCAGGGCCGCCCGCCACTCGTACGGCATCCGCGCGGCCCCGGCGTCGCATCCCACGCCGGCGACCAGCCGGGGGCCGCCGGGTGCGTCGCGATCGGCCAGGACGACGGCCTCCCGCACCCCGGGGACCGCCAGCAGCGCCGCCTCGACCTCGCCGGGTTCGATACGGAAGCCGCGCAGCTTGAGCTGGTCGTCGCGGCGGCCGACGTACTCGGCGTTGCCGTCAGGCAGCCAGCGCGCCAAGTCGCCGGTGCGGTAGAGGCGTTCACCGGGGACGAACGGGTCGGGCACGAAGAGTTCGTCGGTGAGGTCGGGGCGGTTCAGATATCCACGGGCCAGACTCGCTCCGCCGAGGTAGACCTCTCCGGGAACTCCCACGGGCACCGGGCGCATCCGGCCGTCGAGCAGGTACAGGCGGGTGCCGCGCAGCGGCCGTCCGATGGGACACGGCCGCTCGTACGGCTGCGGGTCGGTGTAGGCGGTGGAGTAGAGCGTGGCCTCGGTCGGGCCGTAGCCGAAGCAGACGCGCAGGCCGGGCAGCAGCTCACGCATGCGGTGCAGGGTGTTCTCGGGCAGGGATTCCACTCCGGTGAGGAGCTGGCGCAGGCTCGAGCCGGCCAGGCGTGCGGCCGGATCCTCGCCGATCCACAGGACGTAGGACGGCGGCAGGAACGCCTGGGTTACCTTGCGTTCGCGCATCCAGTCCAGCAACGCCCGGGGGTCACCGCGGAGCTCGTCGGGAACCAGGTGGAGCACGGCCCCGGTGGTCAACGGGACGAGGAGTTCGTGCACCGACGCGTCGAAGCCGATGCTCGACCAGGCCGAGGATGCCTCGCCGGGGGCGTCCCCCATGAGTTCACGCCAGTGGTCGAGGAGATTGACGACGCTGCCGTGCGTCACCGCCACACCTTTGGGGCGGCCGGTCGATCCCGAGGTGTAGATGACATAGGCGAGCCGGGCCGGGTCCGTGGCGACGTCCGGTGCCTCGTCGTGCGTCCCCTCCGCCTCCACCTTCGTCAGGCGCTCCCACGGTTGTCCGTCGTCGTCCCCCCGGTCGGTCAGCACCAGGACGGGTGCGGCGTCGCTCACCATGGCCGCGAGCCGCTCCGGGGGCTGGCCGGGGTCGAGGGGCAGGTAGGCGGCTCCGGACTTGAGGATCCCGAGGGCACCGACGACGAGGTCGGTGGTCCGTCCGGCGTGCAGGCCCACCACACGGTCGGGGCCGGCACCGCGGGCGATCAGCGCATGGGCGAGGCGGTTGGCCCGGCGGTCGAGTACCGCGTAGTCCAGCTCCCCGTCGTGGGCCACCACCGCACACTGCGCGGGGCGTTCGCGGGCCTGCGCGGCGAAGCGCTCCAGCACGCCCGGCGACGGGGTGTCGGGCACCGCGGGCCCCGTGCTGAAGTCGGCGAGGAGCGCCCGCTGTTCGTCCTCGTCGAGCAGCGTCAGGTCGGTGATCTCGGCGTCGGGCCGCTCGGTCATCAGGCGCAGCACGCGCAGGAACTGGCGCAGGTACCGTTCGACCGTCGTCCGGTCGAAGAGCGCCACCGCGTAGTCGATCTCACCGGTGAGGTGCCGGCCCTCATCGGCCAGGGCCAGGACCATGTCGAACTTCGCGGGAACGTGGGCGGCGTCTTCGCGGAGCTCGACCCTCAGACCCGGCAGTTGGAGTTCCCTGCGCATGGAGGGAACCCAGGCGAACATGGTCTGGAACAGGACGGTGCAGGCGGGGCTGCGCGGTGGGTTGACCAGTTCGACGACTCGCTCGAAGGGCAGGTCGACGTGGTGCAGGGCGTCACGGATCCGCTGGTTCACCCGTTTCAGGGCATCCCTGACACCGGGCGAGCCGGAGAGGTCCGCGCGCACGGCGACGGTGTTGACGAAGAAGCCGATCAGCCCCTCGACATCCCCGCGTCGGCGGTTGGAGGTGGGGGCGCCGACAACGATGTCGTCCTGCCCGGAGAGCAGGGACAGCAGCACGGACCAGCCGGTGAGAACAGTCGCGTAAAGGGAGACATCGTTGTCGGCGGCCAGCGCGCGCAGGGCCCGCGTCAGGCCCTCGTCGACGGTCACGGGCAACCGGGCGCCGCGGAAGTCCTGTTCGGGCGGGCGGGGCCGGTCGGTCGGCAGGGAGACCACGGCCGGGGTGCCGGCCAGCGCGGTGGTCCAGTAGTCGGCGTGCGCGAGGGGCTCGTCTGTCGACATCCACTCCCACTGCCGGCGCGTGTAATCGCTGTACTGCCAGGTCAGTGCGGGCAGCGAGACCTCCTGCCCCTGCTGGAGCGCGGAGTACACCAGGCCCAGCTCCCTCAGCAGCAGGGACCGGGACCAGCCGTCGAAGACGAGGTGATGCGCCGTCAGGACCAGTACGTGATGGTGCGGTTGGAGCGATATCAGGCAGCCGCGCACCATGGGCTCCTCACCCAGGCGGAACGGGGCGCCCTCCACCTTTGCCCGTATGCGCGCGAGCCGTTCGGCCCGGTCCGGCAGATCCGTCAGATCCTCGAAGGTCACCGGGAACCCCGTGTCCGGCGGATCGACGACCTGGAGAGCCGACCCCTCGAAGGGGACCAGCCGGGTACGCAGGGCCTCGTGCCGGGCCGCGAGCAGATCCAGCGCCTTGATGAGCAGGTCCCGGTCCAGCGGCCCCCGGATGTCGAAGGGCATCGGCTCGTTGTAGGCGGCGCCGGCGTCCCCGTCCATGCGCGCCATGACCCACAGACGCTCCTGCGCCAGCGACAAGGGCGCGGATTCTGTTTCTTCGCCGGAATGTTTACTGACTGCGATTCGGGGCAAAGACACGGATTACCCTTCACGAGAAGAGAAGCGTGACAGAAAACAGTTCCGGCGTTCCCGGAGTATCGGACCGGCGTCGAGAATGCGTGCCCTGCGATCGGCGTGCAACCTGAAGGCAATGCCGAGTCGGCGGACTGTCCTGCCTGTTCAACGCCCTTGTGACACCGTTGAGTGAATTCCCGAAGTGTGCGCAAAGCGAAGGTTATGGACGCTCGTATTTATTCGACCGCCTGGCACGGTGGCTCATTTGCGATGATGCTAAATGCGCTCCGATTGAGCGGTCAACTGTGACCAGTGCCACACCCATTCAATTGCGGAATCCTGTTTACATTCGGCATGCGACATCAAGGGTCCATCCACACGTAGTGGACCACGCGGGACCAATGGTCCACTCCGGTCGTGGTGCGCCTTCTCCGTCAGGGACGGCGTACCACGTACACGCCGTCGTCCATGAGCCCGGACGCCAGCCGCGGCAGGGTGATCAACCGCGGTGCCGCCGCCCTCCCCATGCCGTAGCCCCGGACGGGTTCGCCCCGCACGGGGCCCTGCGCCCGGACCGGCCCGCGTACTACAAGCCGGCGCCGTTCACCGCGACTCGTCGAGCAGCCGGTGCGCGGCCACCTCCGCTCCATCGGTACGGAGCCGGGCTCCCAGGGACTTCGCACGCGCCCGGGTCTCGGGCGACAGCGCGGTCTTGAGTGCGACGCCCAGGGATTCGGCGGTCGTGGCCCGAGCGTCGAGGGCCGCACCGAGGTCCAGAGCCGCCACCCGGCCGGCCCAGTACGGGTTGTCGGACAGCTGGAGAGGTATGACCACCTGCGGCACGCCCGCCCGGGCCGCCGTCAGCGTCGTACCCGCGCCGCCGTGGTGGACCACGGCGGCCACCCTGCGGAACAGGTTCTGATGGTTGGCCTCACCGATGGCGAAGCAGTCGTCCCCGTCGTCGAGGAGATCGAGGTCCGCCCAGCCACGGGACACGAGCACGCGGTGACCCTGTGCGCGGATCGCATCGACGGCCATACCGCCGATGCCTTCGGCCGGGGACATGCTGCCGAAGCCCACATAGACCGGCGGGCTGCCCGCGTCCAGGAACCCCGCCAAGTCCGCCGGGAGGGGGCGTTCGTCCGGGAGGGTCCATGCGCCCGTCTGCACGACGTCAGGGCCGGGGGTCTCCCGCCACGGCCCCAGGACCTGGTCCGCGGCCAGCCAGGGACGGTCGGTGAGGATGTGATCGCGCACATTGTTCACCAGCGGCAGACCGAGCGCTGCCCGGTGACGGTTGAGTGCCTCACCGAACTGTGCGTCGACGTTCTGGGCATCGAACTCCCAGAGGGTCCGGTTGTCGGCGGCCTCGGGTTCCGGCCAGCCCGGCCGGGGCGGCGGCGCGTGGTGCGGTGACGGCAGGTGGACCGCCGCATAGCTCACGTACACGTAGGGGATACCAGCGGCCTCGGCCACGGAACGCGCCGCGACCTGTCCCAGGCCCGCCGCCACCACCACGTCACATCCGTCGAACGCCCCGGGGAAGGCGTCGAACTGCGTCTCGACCAACTCGTTGCGGTAGCGGGCCAGTTCCGCCGCCGAGGGCAGGGTCTTCCCACGCATCAACTCCCTGACCGGTGGCCCTACCGGCACCCACTGCACGCCGATACCTGCGAGCCGCTTGGCGAACTCCTCGTCCGGCGGGGCGCACATCCGCACCGCCGCGCCGAGCGCCCGTAGCCGCACCGCGAGTGCCACCAGCGGTTCGACGTCGCCACGTGTCCCGTATGTGGACAACAGCACCCGCATTCAGCATCCTCTTTCGTCGGTTCTTGCATGCGTTTCTGCCGTTTCCGCCCAGGCTCAGGATGCTGGTCGGCGGTGGCGATGTGTCGGTCGCCGGGAATGATCGGCAGCAGTGTAGGCCGCGTGTCGGCCCGGGCGGCCGACGGCCGTCCCGCTCGGTCGCCCAGGTGAACTCGGCCATGTCGCAGCGGACTTGGGCCTTCGGGAGCTACGGGAAACGACCGTCCCGGTGCCAACGGTGCGCGTGGGACGGGAGGTTCAGTGGTGGCCGGATCTGGGCAGCCTGTGCTCGGCGCGGTGTGCAAGGCCCCCTCATCCTCATAATCGGAGTGCTACGCGATGCAGAGTTCGTTCACACCCGTACCCGATGTTTCGGTCATCCTGCCCTGCGCCGGACACGGAACACGCTTCGGTGCGCCCTACCCGAAGGAGCTGCACTGTCTGGCTCCCGGGGTCACGGTGCTGGACCGCAGCCTGGAAGCCGTCGTCGAACTCGCCAAGAGCGGACTCCATGTACGCCTGGTCGTCGTGTTCGGGCCGCACAAGCTCGACACGGTGAGTCATCTCGCTCGCTATGCCGACATCTTCCAGATGGCCTTCGTCTACCAGGCGGAGTCGTTCGGACCCGGTCTCGACGGGGCGATCCGGTCCGCCCTGCCGCTGACACGGGGGCCGGTGGCCCTCGTGCTGCCCGACATCGTTGTCACAGGCTCGGACACACCGGGCAAGCTCCTTGACGCCTTCCGGCGGCTGGAGGTCGCGGACTGGAGTGTGGTGGCCGCCGAGGAACGGGATCACGACACGCTGCGGCAGATGGGCGCGTTGGCCGTGACCGAGGTGGGAGGGGTCCTGACCGTGGGGGCGGCCACCGACAAGCCGGCGGATCCCTCGGGCTTCAACGCGTTCTGGGGCATGGTGGCGGTCACCGAGAGCGAGGCGCACAAGCTGCCCGACGTCGTGTGCATGGGGACGGCCAACCCGCTGGCCGGTGCGGTCGCCCTCATGGTGGAGGGGATCGTCAACTACAACACTCCCGCGGGCTGACGTCCGGCGCGGAGTGTCAGCGCCGCGGCAGGCAGCGTTTGCGTTGTTCCGGTGCCTGAAGGGGAGGTCGAGGACTGGCCGGAGGGTTTCCGCGGTTCCGTCTATGCCTCCGCTGTCGTCGCGCCGTGCCGGCGTGCCCGGTAGGCGGCGGCCTTGACCCGGTTGCCGCAGGTTCGCATGGCGCACCACTCCCGTCGGTGGCCTCTTGAGCGGTCGAGGTAGACCTGGGTGCACTCGGGACGGGAACACTCGCGCAACAGCGCGGCTTCTGCGCCGCCGATCATCTCGACGGCCTCGCGGGCGAGGGCGGCGAGTCCTTGGCCAGCCGTGCCGGTACGGGTCGCACCATCGGGGCCCAGCCGCACGGTCAAGGGGAGACCCGATGCCTGCAGGTTCACCTCGGCGACCGCCTCGGCAGGCAGCGGCCGCCGCTCGATCCGGGCCGCCACCAGGGCGTAGACCGCCTCACGCAGCTCCACCGCGACGGAGAGGTCGGTCTCGCTCGCGCCGGGTGCCAGATCGAGCATCCCGGACTCCAGGAACCAGTCGTCGAGCAGTTCGGGGGTTGCGAGTTTCTCGAGCGGTTCGCCGTTGCGTCGCGCGCGCAACGTGCCGACGAAGTCCAGAGGAAGCGTCCCGCACGGAAAGGCGTGATTCACGTAACCATACTGACGGGTGACACCTGGATGTACAACGTCCTGCCCCCGACACGACGAGCTCGACGTCTACACCTTCGATTCCATGACCTGAAAGTGGGCATCCCAGGCTTTCATCGACTCAGTTCCGTTTCCGCCAGGCCTCAGAGCAAGTGTGGTTTTTTTATTGACAGCGGAAAAGATTCGACCTTAGGTTTCCGGCCATGCGCCCGACCTTCGCCCGCGAGTCGGTCCACACCCTGACTCCGGCCGCCTCCCTGGTGTTCACCACGCTGCTCTCCCACGGTCCGCTCACCCGGGCGGAGGTGGGGCGGCGCACCAAGCTCTCTCCGGCCGCGGTCACCAAGGCGGTCCGGCCGCTGATGGAGCTCGGCTATCTTGTCGAGGGCGCGGACGAAGAGGCGCGGCCCGCGGTGGGGCGTCCGGCCAACCTGGTGTCGGTGGACGCGGGAAGGGCGCTGTTCATCGGCGTGAAGGTGACCGGCGACGAGATCATCGCCGTGCTGGCCGACCTGTGCTGCCGTATCCGGGTCTCCCGGCACGTGGCCCTCACGGGCCGAAAGCCGCAGGCTGTGCTGTCCGCCATCACCGCGCTGGTACAGGAGTTGCTCGTCGAGGCCGTCGGATTCGGTGTGCAGGTACGGGGGCTGGGCATCGCGATCTCGGGGGACGTGGACCGCACGGACGGTCTGGTTCGCTACTCGCCTTTCCTTGAGTGGCGTGACGTACCGCTCGCAGAGCTCGCCGGGACCGCTACCGAGCTGCCGGTCACGGTCGACAACGACGTGCGGGCGCTCACGGTCGCCGAGCACTGGTTCGGGGCCGGAGTCGGACTCTCGGACTTCGCCCTGGTGACCGTGGGCGCCGGCGTCGGCTGCGGCCTGGTGGTGCACGGCCGGGTGGTGTCGGGCGCGCACGGCGTGGCCGGCGAGATCGGGCATCTGTCCCTCGACCCGAGGGGTCCGCTCTGCCACTGCGGCAACCGCGGGTGTGTGGAGGCGATCGCGGCGGACCCCGCGATTCTTCGCGCGGTGAGCGCGGCCACGGGCAGGCAACTCACCGAACCGGCCGAGGCGTTGGGCCTGGCCCGCGGCGGAGACCCCGGGGCCCGAGCGGTCTATGCACAGGCCGGCGAAGCCATCGGCAAGGCCATTGCCTCCCTGGTGAACCTCCTCGGTCCCGAACGCGTGGTCATCTCCGGGGAGGGCCTGGCCGCATACGACCTTTTCGCCGAAGGCATCCGGGACGCGTTCGCCGCCTCCGCCTTCGGTACCGCTTCGCAGTGTGACGTGATGACACGTCCGCTGCCCTTCGAGGAGTGGGCGCGCGGGGCCGCGGCCACCGCGATCCAGTCCTTCATGGGGTCGGACACGTACGAGGAGCAGCCATGACGCTGCAGAGCCGCAGCCCGCAGCCCGCCGCGGGCGCCGACCTCCCCTGACCCAGATCTCACCGACGCCCCCGCCCCCACCCGGTACCGCCGCACCACTCCACTCACCGCACAAGCAGGAGGCGAGCCATGCCCTCATCCCCCTCCAGAGCCCTCCCCGGCTTCACGCGCCGTTCCCTCAGAACCGTGCTGGTCCTGGCCGTCACGGCCGGGCTCGGCACCGCGTTCCCGGCCGCCGCCGCTCAGGCCACGTCCGGCGCCTCCAAGTCCGCGACCACGTCGGCCGGTTCGGCTCCATCCGCAGCGGACGCCGGCCCAGCGGCCAAGCCGTACATGGGCTGGTCCAGCTGGAGCATGCAGTCCTCCCAGTACCCGGGCCTGAACCCGGACGGCAACTACAGCTACCTCACCGAGGCGAACGTACTGAAGCAGGCGGACGCCCTGGCCACCACGCTGAAGAAGTACGGCTACGACCACGTCAACATCGACGCCGGCTGGTGGATGGACAAGAACTGGACCTCCGAGTTCGACCAGTACGGCCGGCAGACCCCCGACCCGGTGCGCTTCCCGCACGGCATGAAGTCGGTCGCCGACCACATCCACGCCAAGGGCCTCAAGGCCGGTGTCTATCTGCCCGTCGGCCTGGAGAAGGGGGCGTACGGCGACGGCAGGGTGCCGGTCCACGACGCCCCGGGCTGTACCACCGCGGACGTCGTCTACCCGGACCTGCGCACCACCAACGGCTGGGACAGCGCCTACAAGTTGGACTTCGACAACCCCTGCGCGCAGAAGTACATCGACTCGCAGGCGCAGTTGCTCGCGGGCTGGGGCTACGACTTCCTCAAGCTCGACGGGGTGGGCCCCGGTTCGTCCAAGTCCGGTGACAACCACAACAACGTGGCGGACGTCGCCGCCTGGCACCGGGCCATCGTCGACACCGGGCGGCCGATCCACCTGGAGCTGTCCTGGTCGCTCGACATCTCCCACGCCGCGGACTGGAAGAAGTACTCCGACGGATGGCGCATCGACACCGACGTGGAGTGCTACTGCAACACCCTGGTCACCTGGGAGAACTCGGTCAACGACCGGTGGAACGACGCCCCCGCGTGGAGCCGCGAGGCAGGCCCCGGCGGCTGGAACGACCTCGACGCGGTCGACGTCGGCAACGGCGCGATGGACGGCCTCACCAAGGCCGAGCGGCAGAGCTACATGACGCTGTGGGCCATCGACAAGTCGCCTTTGTTCACCGGTGACGACCTCACCCGACTCGACAGCTACGGTCTCTCCCTGCTCACCAACGAGGAGGTCATAGCCGTGGACCAGAACACCTCGCCCGTCGCACGTCCCGTCACCCCGATGGGCGACCAGCAGGTCTGGGGAACCAGGAACCCCGACGGCACGTACACCGTCGCGCTGTTCAACCTCGGCGACTCGCCGGCCGCCGTCACCGCGGACTGGGCGTCGTTCGGCTTCACCGGCGCAGCCGCCGTGCGCGACCTGTGGAACCACCAGGACCTCGGCACGTACAAGAACCGGATCACCTCGACGTTGCCCGCGCACGGCTCCCGGCTGTTCACGGTCAAGCCCGGCGGCGCTCCTCTCGCGACCAACCGCTACGAGGCCGAGTCCGGCAACAACACCCTGACCGGGAACGCGTCCGTCGCCTCGTGCGACGCCTGCTCCGGCGGCAAGAAGGTCGGCAACCTCTACCTCGACAGCAAGCTGCAGTTCAACGACATCACGGTGAAGAAGGACGGCATCTACACCGTCAATGTCGCCTATGTCAGCGGCGATGCCCGCTCGGTGAGCGTCTACTCCAACAGCGGCCACGGCACCAGCCTGAAGTTCCCCTCCACCGGCGACTGGAGCACGGTCGAGACCGTCAGCGTCCAGTTGGCCCTGAAGGCGGGCTCCAACACGATCACGTTCGACAGCGGCTGGGACTACTCCCCCGACATCGACCGGATCGACGTACCCAAGTCCGCCTGATCAACCTCCCGTCCTGATCAGTCCGCCTTCCGACGGCCCCTGTCCGTCGTTCCCGCATGCGCCGTTCCCCCCGGACATGGAGTGCACAACGTGGACACTCAGCACCCCGAGCCATCCGACAACCACCCGAGCCGCAGACGCTTCCTGACACTCGCCTCCACGGCCGGCGCGGTCACCGCCCTCGGCGGTCTGCCCGCCTTCACCGCCTCGGCGGCCCCCCTCCGGCCCGCTTCCTCCCCCTTGCTGTCCCCGACCGCCGCCGCGAAGAACCAGTTGTGGTGGCGGGCCCCAGGTTCCCCCACCTCGATGATCCAGCAGGGTCTGCCGGTCGGCAACGGGCGCCTCGGAGCGCTCGCGAGCAATGATCCCGCCGCCGAACTGCTGACGATCACCGACTCCACCCTGTGGACCGGCGGCCGCAACGACACCCTGCAGGACGACGGCCAATTCCCCTACGGCCGCGACGACTTCGGCTCCCTGACCCTGCTGGCCGAGCTCACCGTCGACATCCCCGCGCACGACCTGGGCTCGGTCGACAACTACCGTCGTACCCTCGACCTGGCCCAGGGCTTCATCAGCGCCTCGTACGACCTGTCCGGCGTCACCTACCGGCGGCAGGTCTTCGCCAGTCGCCCCGACGACGTCATCGTCCTGTACTTCTCCCAGCAGGGCGGCGGCAGTTACACCGGCACCGTCACCCTCGCCGGCAGCCATGGCGAGACCACCACGGCGAACCGGGCAGGGCGCCATGCCTCGTTCGGTGCTGCCTTCGCCAATGGGTTGAAGTACGGCGCCGCCGTCACGGCCCACAGCAGCACCGGCTCGGTCGCCGTCGACGGTACGTCGATCTCGTTCCGCAACTGCAAGGACCTGACCGTCGTGGTCAGCGGCGGCACCAACTACGCCCCTGACGCGGCCGCCGGATTCCGCGACCCGTCCGTGGACCCTCAGGGCCTGGCGCGGACCAAGGTCCTGGCCGCCGCCGGCCACTCCGCGAGCACTCTGCTGTACACCCATGTCGCCGACTTCCGCCCGGTGTTCGAGCAGCAGGACATCGACCTCGGCACGTCGTCCACCACCCAGCGCAGGCTGGACACCTGGCAGCGGATACAGGCCCGCTACCGGGACGACGTCCCCGACCCCGAACTCGAGGCGGCCTACCTGCAGTTCGGCCGCTATCTGATGATCTCCGGCTCGCGGGGCAGCCTGCCGATGGGCCTGCAGGGTCCGTGGCTGGACGGCAACGCCCCGGACTGGATGGGCGACTACCACACCGACATCAACGTCCAGATGAACTACTGGATGGCCGACCGGACAGGCCTGTCGGACTGCTTCGACGCCTTCGCGGACTACTGCCTCGCGCAGCTGCCCTCGTGGACGGACGTCACCCGGCGACTGTTCAACACCTCGACCAACAGGTTCCGCAACTCCACTGGAAAGGTCGCAGGTTGGTCGGTGGCCTTCTCCACCAACCCTTACGGCGGCAGCGGTTGGTGGTGGCACCCGGCCGGCAATGCCTGGCTCTGCCAGAACCTGTTCGAGCACTACGAGTTCACTCAGGACTGCGCCTACCTCGAAAGGATCTATCCCCTCCTCAAGGGCGCCGTGGAGTTCTGGGAGGCCCGCCTCATCACGACGACCGTCACCGACGCCTCGGGAGCCTCACGCGAGGTCCTCGTCGACGACAGCGACTGGTCGCCCGAACAGGGCCCGCAGGACGCCAAGGGCATCACCTACGCCCAGGAAGCGGTGTGGAACCTCTTCGGCAACTACCGGACCGCCACCCGCGTACTCGGCAAGGACCTCGCCTACGGCACGACCGTCGACGGCCTGCGTGAACGCCTGTACCTGCCGGTGGTCAGCCCGACGACCGGCTGGCTGGAGGAGTGGATGTCGCCCGACAACCTCGGCGAGACCACGCACCGTCATCTCTCCCCGCTGTTCGGGCTCTTCCCCGGCGACCGGATCCGTCCGGACGACTCCACGCCGAAAGACATCCTCGCCGGCGCGACGGCCCTGCTGACCGCCCGCGGAATGAACAGCTACGGCTGGTCCAACGCCTGGCGCAGCCTGTGCTGGGCCCGGCTGAAGAACGCGGAGAAGGCCTACCAGCTGGTCGTCAACAACCTGAAGCCGTCCGTGAACGGCAGCAACGGCAGCGCGTCGAACCTCTTCGACATCATGGACATGGGAGGCGGCCGAGGCATCTTCCAGATCGACGCGAACTTCGGCACCCCCTCCGCGATGCTCGAAATGCTGGTCTATTCGCGGCCGGGTCACGTCGAGTTGCTGCCCGCCCTGCCCGCCGCCTGGGCGGCATCGGGCTCGGTGTCCGGCGTCGGTGTCCGCGGCGGCTTCGTCGCCGACCTCAAGTGGCGAGGCGGCAAGGTCACACAGCTGACGCTGAGGAGCGTCGGCGGCCGCGACACGACCGTCTTCGCGGGCAGCACCTCTCGGAAGATCAGCCTCAAGCCCGGAGCGTCCATCACGCTGAGCAACTTCGGCTGAGTCCGGTCCGCCCCCACCCACCGATGAGACCACGACAAGAGCGGAGAGAACGACGATGTCCTCTGCAGAGGGAAGAGCGGCGGGACGGCGACCGCGCCGCAGATCATTGCTGTCCGTGTGCGGCGCACTGACCGGCATGGCGCTCACGGTCGTTCCGTTGAGCACCGCCACCGTGGCAGGCGCGGCCACCTCCGCGTCGCAGGGCAAGGCGACCATGGTCAGTGCCTGGTCGCCCGGCATGACGACCGGCGGCCCGTCCTTCGACAACCGGACCATCCGGATGGTGGTGCACAGCAGCGTCGCGGGCTCGGGCGCACGCGTCACCCTGTCCAACCGGTACGGCAGCGCCGCGCTCGATGTCGGCGAGGTGGACGTGGCCGTCCAGGCCGACGGCGGTGAGGGGACGCGCGGGACCATCCGCAACGTCACCTTCGCCGGCTCCCGCCACCTCACGATCCCGGCCGGCGAGGAGGCGGTCAGTGACGTCGTCCCGATCCCGGTCCGCGCCGGCGAGAACCTGCTCGTCAGCCTCTACGTCCCCGGTGCGACAGGCATGTCGACCTGGCACTCCGACGCCTTCGACACCTCCTACATCGCCTCCGGGAACCACACGGGTGACGACGGCGCCGCCGCGTTCGGCACCACCACGACCTCGTGGTACTACCTGGCGGGTCTCGACGTTCTGTCATCGACCGCAAGAGGCACCGTCGTTGCCTTCGGCGACTCCATCACCGACGGCTACCACTCCTCGACCGGCACCTACACCCGCTGGCCCGACTTCCTGGCACGCCGGCTCGGCGCCGGACCGGGCCCGCAGAGGCTGAGCGTCGTCGACGCCGGCATCGGGGGCAACCGCGTCCTCACCGACGTCCCGAACCCGTGGCAAGGCGTCAGCGCCCTCAAACGCTTCCGCCACGATGCCCTCGGCCGGCCCGGCGTCAAGGACGTCATCCTCTTCGAAGGCATCAACGACATAGGCAACAACGCCGGCCCCGACGGCCGACCGCTCACCGCCCAGGACCTCATCGCCGGCTACCGCACCCTGATCGACCAGGCACACGCCGCCCATGTCCACGTCATCGGCGCGACCCTGATGCCCGACGAGGGCAACGGCTACTACACGCCCGCCGCCGAGGCGATCCGCCAGAGCGTCAACCGGTGGATCCGCGCCGGCAACGCCTTCGACGGAGTCATCGACTTCGACCGGACCATGCGCGACCCCGCGAACCCGACCGCCCTCGACCCGGCGTACGACTCCGGCGACCACATCCACCCCGACGACGCGGGCATGAAGGCCATGTCGGACGCCATCGATCTGCGGCTCCTGCGCAGCTGACCGTCCTCGGCAAATTCCTTTCCTCAGCTCTTACTTCACACCTTGACGGAAGTGGTCCGTACCTTTAGTTTCACCGAGCGACCCCAACCCCGCGCGCATACCGGCCCGTTCACATGGTGAACGCAGCGCGGGTACCCACCCCCCACGAAAGGGCGCCCCGTCATGCCCAGACCCAGACGGCTCCCCCTATCCGCCGCCTTGGCGGTCACCGCTCTGACCCTGTCCGCCGGCCTGCTCACCGGCGCCCCCGCGCAGGCCGCGGCCACGGCCCTGCCCACCGGCTTCGCGACCGTGATGAACGCCGCGAGCGGCCGGTGCCTGGACGCCAAGGCGGCCGCCACCGCCAACGGCACCGTCGTGCAGCAGTACTCGTGCAACGGCACCATCGCACAGCAGTGGAGCTTCACCGCCACGAGCGACGGATACGTCCGGATCAACAACGCCAACGACACCAACCAGGTCGCGGACGTCGCCGACGTCTCCACGGCCGACAACGCAGTGGTCCACCTGTGGGCCTACGGCGGCGGCGCCAACCAGCAGTGGCTGCCGGTGGACGAGGGCGGCGGCGCCTACCACTTCGTCAACCGCAACAGCGGCAAGTGCCTCGACGACCCCGGGGCCTCGACCGCCGACAGCGTGCAGTTCGCGCAGTACACCTGCAACGGCACCGCGGCCCAGCGCTTCCAGGTCGCACCCGTGACCCAGTCGGCCGCCAACCCCGATCTGGGCCCGAACGTGGTCGTCTTCGACCCGTCGATGTCGTCCTCGACGATCCAGAGCAGGCTCGACTCGATCTTCCAGCAGCAGGAGACCAACCAGTTCGGCTCCCAGCGCTACGCCGTGCTGTTCAAGCCGGGCGCCTACAGCGCCGACGTCAACGTCGGCTTCTACACGCAGGTGCTGGGCCTCGGCCTGTCCCCCGACGCGGTGACCGTCAATGGCGCCGTGCACGCCGAGGCCGACTGGTTCCAGGGCAACGCCACCCAGAACTTCTGGCGCGGTGCCGAGAACCTGTCGGTCAACCCCACCGGCGGCAGCGACCGCTGGGCGGTCTCGCAGGCGGCGCCGTACCGCCGGATGCACCTGCGCGGCAACCTCGCCCTGGACGACGGCGGCTGGTCCAGCGGTGGACTCATCGCCGACAGCAAGATCGACGGTCAGGTCGACTCGGGCACCCAGCAGCAGTGGCTGACCCGTAACTCCCAGCTGGGCAGCTGGACCGGCTCCAACTGGAACATGGTCTTCACCGGCAGCACGGGAGTCCCCGCCACCAGCTTCCCCAACCCGCCCTACACGACGGTCGCCCAGAGCCCGGTCTCCCGCGAGAAGCCGTTCCTGTACGTCGACGCCAACGGCGCCTACCAGGTGTTCGTGCCGTCCCTGCGGTCCAACTCCTCGGGCACCAGCTGGGCGGGCGGCATCTCGGGCTCCTCGCTCTCGCTGGACTCCTTCTACGTCGTCAAGCCGGGCGCCACCGCCTCGCAGATCGACTCCGCTCTCGCGGCGGGCAAGAACCTCCTGGTCACCCCCGGCGTCTACCACCTCGACCAGACCCTTCAGATCAACCGCGCCGACACGGTCGTCCTCGGTCTGGGCCTGGCCACCTTCGTCCCCGACAACGGCATCACCGCCATGAAGGTCGCCGATGTCGACGGTGTGAAGATCGCGGGCCTGCTCTTCGACGCCGGCACCACCAACTCGCCCTCCCTCCTGGAGGTCGGACCCAACGGCTCCGCCGCCTCCCACACGGCCGACCCGACCTCCCTGCACGACGTCTACTTCCGCGTCGGCGGCGCTGGCGTCGGCAAGGTGACCACCGGCCTGATCGTCAACAGCGACAACGTCATCGGCGACCACATGTGGATCTGGCGCGCCGACCACGGCAGCGGCGTCGGCTGGACCAGCAACACCGCGGACACCGGAATGATCGTCAACGGTGACAACGTGACGATGTACGGCCTGTTCGTCGAGCACTTCCAGAAGTACCAGACCGTCTGGACCGGCAACGGCGGCCGCACGTACTTCTTCCAGAACGAGATGCCGTACGACCCGCCGAATCAGGCGGCCTGGATGAACGGCTCCACCCAGGGCTACGCCGCCTACAAGGTCGCCGACTCGGTCACCAGCCACCAGGCGTACGGCCTCGGCAGCTACTGCTACTTCAACGTCAACCCCGGTGTCGTGGCCGCGCACGCCATCGAGGCGCCGAACAATTCGGGCGTCCGCTTCACCAGCATGGTGACGGTCTCCCTCGGCGGCACCGGCACCATCAGCCACGTCATCAACAACACGGGCGGCCCGTCCAACTCCAGCACCAACGTGGCCAACCTGACCAACTATCCCCAGGAGTCGTAAAGGGCTCAGAACGGGTGTCCACGCGGCGCTTATGATCGCTGGAGGAGAATCGGACACGACGGGGGGCTCGCGTTGGATCGCCTGGCAGGAGCGGGCCCGGAAGTCGGCGCAGGCCGACCGGCCGCGGTGTGCGTGTGACCGGCCGGCCGGCGCCTGCCGTACTGCCCTGGTCGTTGCGCCCGTTGCTCGGGCTGATCGCGGTTCTCGCCGTGCTGGTGGTCACCGCGATCGGGGTCTTGTACGCCGGTCACGGCGAGCCCGGCAGGGTGGACCGGTGGATCATCAAGCCGACGGCGGACAGCGTACGGCCGCCGTGGCGGTATGTCGCTCTGACCCTGGACTTCCTGGGGGAGCCCGCCGGATCGGTGATGGTGATCCTGGCCGCGGTGGCGGGGTGTCTGCTGCTTCGGCGTCCTCGCGTCGCGGTGCTCGTCGTGGCCGGTGTCGGCCTGACCGTGGGGACGGCGACGCTGCTCAAGCACGTGGTGGGACGCACCATCCACGGTGCCGACAATCTGTCCTACCCGAGCGGGCACACCGCCTTCTTCACCGCGCTCGCCCTCACGGCGGCGCTGCCCGCGACCGGCCGGCTCGGCCTCGGCAGAGCGGCGGGCCTGTCACTCGTGCTCGCGGCGGCGCTGGTGGCCGGCGCCGCGATGGGGTGGGCGGAGGTCGCCCTGGGGGCGCACTACCCGACCGATGCCCTCGGCGGCTGGTGCACCGCACTCGCGGTGGTACCGGCGGCCGCCTGGCTGGTCGACCGTGCGGCCGACCGGCGGGCCGTTCGCACGGCCGACGCCGGCCGGCTGGAGCGTCGCTGACGTCACGCCAAGCGGCGGAACACCGGCTTCACGGGTCGTCCGGCCAGCCAGGGTGTGGGGTCACCGGCGTCCAACGCCTTCCGGTACACCGCACAGGCCTGGGCCACCACATCGACGGTGTGGTCGATGTCCTCGTCGCTGAGCGCGCTGCTCACCACGAACGACGGGGCGAGCACCCCGCCCTCGAGGAGCCGGCGCAGGAACAGGGTGCGGTACTCCTGCGACGGCTGCCCGTTCCCGTCGAGCGTGGCGAAGACCAGGTTGCTGGCCCGGCCCCGGACGACGATGTGCTCGCCGACGCCCATGCCGGCCGCGGCCTCGCGGACCCCGGCCGCCAACCGCTCGCCGAGCCTGTGCAGCCGCGCGGTGACGCCCTCTTCGGCGTAGATGCTCTGCACGGCCATCGCGGCGGCCAGCGAGTGCGTTTCCGCACCGTGCGTGGTGGACAGCAGGAACACCCGCTCGCCGGAGTGCCGCAGCCCGCCCCGCTCCATCAGCTCGCGGCGCCCGGCCAGCGCGGAGACGGCGAACCCGTTGCCCAGTGCCTTGCCGAAGGTGGAGAGGTCAGGGACGACGCCGTACAGGCCCTGGGCGCCCGCCTCGGACCAGCGGAAGCCGGTGATCATCTCGTCGAAGATCAGCACGCAGCCGTGCCGGTCGGCCAGTTCGCGCAGGCCCTCCAGGTATCCGGGCGGCGGCTCGGTCTGGGTGGCGGCTTCGAGGATCAGACAGGCGACCTCGTCCTGGTACCGGGTGAGCAGCTCCTCCGTGGCCGCCAGGTCCCCGTAGGGGAACGCCACGGTGAGCTCGTTCGTCGCCTCCGGAATGCCGGCGGACATCGGTGTGGTGCCGATGAACCAGTCGTCGGTGGAGAAGAACGGATGGTCGGCGCAGAGGGCCACCCGCGGGCGGCCGGTGGCGGCGCGGGCGAGGCGCACCGCTGCGGTGGTGGCGTCGGAGCCGTTCTTCGCGAACTTCACCATCTCGGCGGTGGGCACCGTGGCCAGGAAGCGCTCCGCGGCCTCGACCTCCACCATGGAGGGCCGGACGAAGTTGCTGCCGCGGTCGATCTCCCGCCGCACCGCTTCGGTCACGCGTGGGTGGGCGTGACCGAGGCTGACCGAACGCAGGCCGGAGCCGTACTCGATGTAGCGGTTGCCGTCGACGTCCCACACATGGGCGCCGCGGCCGTGGCTGATGACGGGGGCCAGATTCTCGGGGTACTGGTCGTCGCCCTTGGCGTAGGTGTGCGCGCCTCCGGGGATCATGGCGTGCAGGCGCTCGTTCGCCGCCCGTGACCGGGGCAGAGCGAACTCCGGGGTCGCTTCGGTGTGTTCGGCGGTCAACCGACTTCACCCTTCCTGGTGCTTGAGGAGCTCGGCGAGGCTCAGCGCCTCACGGTCCCGCTGGGACATCGACGTGACCGGCAGCGGCCAGGGAATGGCGAGTTCCGGGTCGTCGAAGGCGATCGTCACGTCCTCGGACGGATCGTGCTGACGATCGATACGGTAAGAGGTGTCGGCGATTTCGGTAAGAGCCTGGAAGCCGTGAGCACACCCAGCCGGGATGTACAGGGTCTTCTGCGTCTCGCCGGACAGTTCGAAAGAGGCCCAGTTGCGGTACGTCGGTGAGTCCGGGCGCAGGTCCACGACGACGTCGAAGATCTCCCCGTACGAGCAGCGCACCAGCTTGGCCTCGCCGGCGCCGGAGCGCAGGTGCAGGCCGCGCAGGACGCCCCGGACCGAGCGGGACACGCTGTCCTGGACGAAGGCGTTCGGGTCGAGGCCCACCGAGCTGACCACGTCGGCGTCGAAGGTGCGGCTGAAGAAGCCGCGTTCGTCGGCGTACGGCGTCGGCTCGAACAGGTACGCGCCGGTGATCTCGGGGACTTGGGTCGCTTTCATGGAGCCTTCCGCAGGGTGTGGGGCCGGCCGGCCGCCGGGAACAGGACCGCGTTCAAGGCGGCGAACTGGTGCTCCAGTTGCCGCGCGGCAGCCTGGTTCCGCTCGGCGAGGACCTGTCGCAGCTCAGTCGATCGCTTCTCCAGCGTCCGGAACTGTTCGAGCAGCCGGTCGGCGTCGACCTCGCGGGCCGGGTGGCAGAAAGCACCGAGGCCCATCCGGTCCATGAGCGCGTCGCTCTTGGCCGCATAGCTGAGGGCGAGCACCGGGGTGCCGGTCTTCAGCGCGCAGATCAGATTGTGATAGCGGACCGCGACCACGGTGTCGGCAGCTGCCATCTCCTTCATCAGGTCGGCCAGTGACGCCGGCTCGGCAGCAGTGACCAGCGGCGAGTCCACCGCGTCGAGGATCGCCTCGACCACGGCCACATCGCACTGGTCGCCGGTGAGCAGCCGGATGGGCCTGCCCTCCTCCACCAGCGCGCGGACGAACCGGATCGTCCCGTCGAGGTAGCGCCGGTAGATCTCGTCGGCCCGGGCGCGGTCGTCGTTTCCGCCGTGGAAGTCCATGACGCCGAGGCAGACCGTGCCCGGCGAGCCCGAGGGCGCGCCCGCCGACGGCGTCGGCAGGGAGAACGCGAGGTCCGGGTAGACCTCGTCGCGTGCGGTGTCCACGCCCATCGCCCGCATCGCGTCACGGCTCTGGGCGTCCCGGTACGACCGGTACGCGGCCAGCCGCCCCGACCAGCGCACCAGGGCCCGTGTCGGCCGGCTGCGGATCTCGGCGGCGCCGACACTGACCAACGCCACCCGGGTGCCGAGCAGCCGGCCGCTCGCACAGAGCAGGAACAGCGAGTACGGGAAGCCCCACGGCCGCAGCGGCAGCGTGGCCTCCAGGACGCCCATGCCCGGCACGATCACCACGTCGTGCCGGCGCACCCAGGCGGCGGTGCGGAAGACGTCGACGAGCTTGCCCAGGCCCTTCGACGCAATCGAGCCCACACGTGACGCGGTCCGGTACTCGGCGCGGTTCCAGTGCAGCCGCGTGGCGGGGATCCCGAACCGGGTCGTCACGGCCTCGGGTCCGCCGCACAGGGCGTCCACGACCGCGTCCGGGTGCTCGGTGCGCAGATATCCGAGGACGGCCTCCAGCGAGCCGTCGTTACCGAGGTTGCCGGAGCCGAGGAGACCGAACACGCCCACGCGTGTCGACGTCTTCATGACCGCCGCCCCTCGCGGCCCGCGACGAGGGCGTCGACGGAGACGGTGAGAGCGGCCGGGTCGACCGGGGCGCGGTCCTCCACCCGCTCGCCGGCGCCGGGCCGGACCCGGCTGGTCATCCAGGCGCCCATGTGGCGGTAGCACTCGCGCCGGTCGGCCGGGGACAACGGGGCCCGGCGGATCGCCGCGGCGAAGCCCCAGATGTACTCGGCGAGCAGCCGGGGCGTCGGGTGCAGCCGGCCCGCCCGGCGCGGGTCCAGGTTGACGCACCGGGCGCGCTTGGACGGGTTCGCCCGCTCGGCGCGGTTGGGGTGGTCGCGGCGGAAGTACAGCAGCTCCGGGACCTGGTGGAAGCGGCCGTGCAGGGTGATCTCGGCGACGAAGGTGCGGTCCGCGTGGTGGTAGCTGTCGAGGGGCTTGACCCGGCGCAGCATGTCGGCCCGCATCACCCCGTAGAAGTCGTCGCCGCCCGGCTCGAACAGCAGGCTCCGGAAGCGCTCCGGCGCGTGCGGCGAGTCGGTGGCGAGCGTGTACTCGTACGGCACCCTCACCTGGCCGTCGCCGTCGATGACCGCCTGGTCGGCGTGCGCGAGGATCACGTCGGGCTGCTCGTCGAGGGCCTCGATGCAGCGCCGCAGCAGGTCGCGGGCGTAGAGGTCGTCGTGCGAGGCCCACTTGAACAGCTCGCCGCGGCACTGGGTGAACACGTAGTTGTGGTTCGGTGTGGCGCCGACGTTCCGGGGCAGCCGGATGTATCTGATGCGGGAGTCCTGAGCGGCGTACTTGCGGCAGATGTCCTCGGTTCCGTCGGTCGAGGCGTTGTCGGAGATGACCAGCTCGAAGTCCTCGTAGGTCTGCCCGAGCAGGGCGTCGAGCGACTCGGCGAGGTACTCCTCGCCGTTGTACACGGGCAGGCCGATGCTCAGCCTGGGTTGGGCGGTCATGAGGTCCTCACTTCGGGAACGGAGTTGTGGTCGCGCTCACGCAGGGCCGACCGCAGTTGCAGCCACCACACGGCCGAGCCGCTGACGGTCGCGGCGGCGACACCCCAGGCCGAGCCCACCGTGCCGGCCACGGCAGCGCCGCCGAGCCCGCCGCCGACATAGCAGGCGGAGGCGAACAGCTGGCAGCGCAGGCTGCGCCGGGCCGCGCCGAGCGCGCGCAGCCCGGCCGCCGCCCCGGTGCCGAGGCCCGCGCCCGCGACACTGAAGGTGATCGCCACGATGAGGTGCGAGGAGGAGCGCCAGACGTCCCCGAGCGCGAGGTCGCCGAGCCGGTCGGGCATCAGCAGCAGGGCCCCGCCCCACAGGAGCGCGGCGACGGCCTGCCCGCCGCCCAGCCGGAGGCAGAACGGGCCGAGGCGGTGCGGGGCCTGGCGCAGCACGCGTGCCGCTTCCGGGACGGTCACCAGCGATAGGCCCATCAGCACGGCGAGGAACGGGCCCATCAGGAGTTCGGCGCCCCGCACCGCACCCACCGCGCCGACCCCGACGATCGCGCCGAGCCCGTACGCCCGCAGCTGGCTGGCGCCGCTGAGGCTGACGTTCTCGACCAGATACCGGTAGCCGAGATCGCGCTGTTCGCGAAGCCAGCCGCGTGCCTCGGCCATCCGGGGCCGGATGCCGGACTGGAGGCAGCCGTAGACGGCGGCCACGGCGGCGGACGCACCCCAGGCGAGCACGAAGGCGGCCACGCTGCCCACATGGGCGGCGACGACCATGGCGGGGACGAGCGCGACGCCCCACACGACGTCGTTGACGAACGCCTTGCGCCCGTTGCCGGCGGCGAAGAACCCGAACCGCCAGGCGTCCTGCAGCAGCAGGCCCGGCATCATGACGCCGAGGCAGGCGAACGCGGGCCCCAGCCGGCCGCCGAGACCGAGCCCGGCCAGCAGACACACCGCGCCCATGGCGGTGCCGACGCCGAGTGCGGTACCCGTCGACCGGGCCACCGCACCGCGCCAGGACACGTCCGAGACGCCGCTGAAGCGCACCACGAGCGGGTCGGTGGACAGGCCGCGGGAGACGTTGAGCACCACGCCGTAGGTCACCCAGGCCAGGCTGAACACGCCGAACGCGGTCACCCCCAGCGAGCGGGCCACGTAGATGCCCACCGCGAAGTTGGACACGCTGGAGGCCGCCTGGTCGGCCAGCCCCCAGGACAGCCGGCCGACCAGGGCCCGCTTGGCGGACCCGGCCGGTGCCGTCGTCTTCTCCCCCTCCATGGTCATCGGCGTCACGCCTTGATCAGCCCGGCGCCGTGCAGGGCATCGGCGGCGGCGGCGACGGTGTCGAACGGCAGCCCGGACCGCTCGGCGACGTCCAGCAGACTGTGCTCGCCGTCGGAGAGGTTGAGCACCCAGAGCATGGCCATCTGGGCCTGCTTGGTGTCGCTGCGGCCGCCGAGCGCGTCGTACAACCCGCGTCGGCCCAGCTGTGGTTCGCCGTAGGGGCTGAGGTTGAGGTAGCTGCGGTTGCGGTCGAGGACGGCGAACGCCTCGCGGCAGACCGCGAGGGTGTCCGCCATCGCCTCCGGGGAGACGAAGTCCAGGTTGTCCGCCGAGGTGTGATACTCGGGGTAACCGGCGTACGGGGTCCGGGTGAGCGAGCCCACGCCGAGGTTGAACCCGGGCGAGCAGTACTGCCGCTCGTCGTAGCCGTACGGAGTGAACTCGTTGACGCTGTGCGGCCGTTCGGATGCGGTCAGGACGTGCCGCATCACCCGGTCGATCTCCGCGTCGCCGCGTCTGCTCTGCTTGTACGTCAACTGGCCCCGGTCCCCGGCGCAGGCCAGCACGACGCCGTGCTTGACCCGCTCCACCCGCTCCGCGTTGCGGGCCAGCCAGGTGATCGCCCCGATGGTGCCGGGGGCGAAGATGAACCGGTAGGTGTAGTACGGCGTTTCCTCCGCGAGCGCCCGGGCCAGGAACGTCGCCACCGCGATGCCGGCCAGGTTGTCGTTGGCCAGCGAAGGGTGACAGACGTGGCAGGAGACGATCACCTCGTCGGAGACCTGCCCGGGGACCACGTGCTCGGCGTAGGTGAGGTGGCCGTCGGCGAGCGTGGAGTCGATGCGGACCTCGTACTCGCCGTCCGGCATCGCGTCGAGGGTCTCCTGCGCCAGGCAGAAGCCCCATTCCGGCTTGTAGTAACTCGTGCGGTACGGCACCCAGCTCGGGTGGTCCGGCAGGGTGTGCAGGTGTTCCCGCAGCTCGGCCAGCGGCATGGTCGCCGACACCGGCACGCTGTAGCCGAGCACGTGCAGGCTGGACGCGGCGAAGTCGACGATCCGGTTCCCGGCGCTGTCGGCGATGTACGCGTCGCGGATGTTCCACTCCTGCGGCACCGTCCAGTCGAGCACCTGGGTCCCGGTCGGCACCTCGTGCACCTGCAGCGGCAGGTACTCGCCGACGATGTCCAGGGTGGCGCGGACACCGTCGCCGGTGATGCTCCGGCACAGCGGGTACATCCGCTCCACCAGGGCGTGCATCTCTTCGCCGGGACGGGTCATCGGCGCCACCGCAGGGTGTCGTCGACGGTGCCGGCCTCGGACGCCGCGCGCAGCACGGCGAGCCGGGTGAAGCGCTGGTCGAAGTCCTCCTTGGTCAGCTTGAACTTCCCGTAGGCGTCGGCGAGTTCGAGCGCGCCGCGCTTGACCGACCACTCGATGTCGAAGCCGGGGACGGCGGCGCGGAACCGGGAGAAGTCGACCCGGTAGGAGCGCGGGTCGGCCCCGTTCTCCCCGGTGATCCGCACCTTCGCGCCGGGCACCGCCTCGGCGACCTGCTCGGCGATCTCGGCGACCGTGACGTTGTTGGTCTCGCTGCCGATGTTGAACGCCCGGTCGTGGACCGCTTCGCGCGGCGCGGTCAGG
This sequence comes from Streptomyces sp. NPDC051172, assembly GCF_040682555.1. Classification (NCBI taxonomy): domain Bacteria; kingdom Bacillati; phylum Actinomycetota; class Actinomycetes; order Kitasatosporales; family Streptomycetaceae; genus Streptomyces; species Streptomyces sp. NPDC051172. The sequence continues at coordinate 64,846 of NZ_JBFBBE010000016.1, read as the reverse complement.
GCGGCCGTGAAGGCGCGGGCGATGTCGGCGGCGTGCACCAGCGGCCGCCAGGGGGTGCCGTCGGAGAGCACCAGCACCTCGCCGGACAGCAGCGCGTGGCCGACCAGGTTGTTCAGCACGATGTCGGCGCGCAGCCGGGGCGAGTAGCCGAAGGCGGTGGCGTTGCGCATGTACACCGGGGTGAAGTCGTCGTCCGCCAGTGCGTGCAGGTCGTCCTCCACCCGCACCTTGGACTCCGCGTACGGCGTCACCGGGCGCAGCGGGGCGTCCTCGCCCACCAGGTCGTCGCCGCCGGCGGCGCCGTAGACCGAGCAGGTGGACGCGTACAGGAAGCGCCGCACTCCGGCCTCGCGGGCCAACCGGGCCAGCCGTACGGAGGCACGGTGGTTGATGTCGTAGGTGAGTTCCGGGGCCAGCGAGCCCAGCGGGTCGTTGGACAGGGCGGCGAGATGGATGACGGCGTCCACGCCGGCCACGTGTTCGGCCGTGACGTCGCGCAGGTCCACCCGGTGCCCCTGCGGGTCCGCGGGTGTCTCGCCGAGTACGGAGTCGGCGAACAGGCCGGAGTCGAGGCCGACGACCTCGTGTCCGGCGGCCGCGAGGACCGGGGCCATCACGGTGCCCAGGTAGCCCTGGTGTCCGGTAAGAAGTACGCGCATGGTTCAACCCCCCAGGTTGAGCGTGAGTTTGGAGACGGCGAACGCCTCGGCGTATCGCTCGTGGCATTCGATGCCGCGGATCCGTGCAAGCCCGAGGAAGGCTTCGCGGTCGTACCAGGGCCGGTGGCGCTGCGAGGCGTAGTGCTCCTGCAGCAGCCGCACCTTTTCTTCGGCGATCTCCGTCGACAGCGGCTGGTACGCGGCCATCCGGCCGAGGTCGCCGTCCCATTTGACGATCTCGTAGCCGAGGACCAGGTGGTCACGGAACGCGGTCGGTATCAGCTGTGCCAGGCCGCGGTGGTCCTGGTGGGCGTCGTCGGTGCGCGGGGCCAGGATCAGATCCGGGTCGGTCTGCGCGCGCAGTTCCTCCACCGCGGCCTTGGCCTCGTCCCAGTGCACGGGCAGCCGGCCGTCCGGCAGTTTGTGCACGGTCAGCCGCAGGTCGGCACCCGGGCAGAAGGCGGCCAGCGCGGCCTGCTCCTCCTGCTCGCGCTCGCTGCCGCCGCCGGAGAGGACCAGCGCGTCGACGCGGAGGCCCGGCCGCGCCTGGCACAGCGTGAGCAGCGTGCCGCCGGCACCGATGGCGATGTCGTCGCAGTGCGCGCCCACGGCGACGATGCGGTCCAGGCGCCCGGCTTCGAGGCGGATCACGCGTGCACCCCGGCGTTGTCCCGTTCCCACACGGCCCACGGACGGTCGCCCCGGGCGTAGGCCTCGTCGAGCGCGGCCCGCTCCTTGACGGTGTCGGTCGGCTTCCAGAAACCGCGGTGCTGGTGCGCCACCAGGCGGCCCTGCTTGGCCAGTTGGGCGCAGCCGTCGGCGACCAGGTCACCGTTCTCCGGGATGTGGTCGAAGACCTCCTGGCGCAGCACGAAGTAGCCGCCGTTCTCCCACAGCGGCATGTCGCTCACCGCGGTGATGCCCCCCACCAGACCGTCCTCGCCCAAGTCCACGCAGTGGAACGAGGACTGGGGCGGCACCACCATCATCGACGCACCGGCGTCGCGCCGGGCGAAGTTGTCGATCATCTGAGGCAGCGGGGCGTCGGTGAGCACGTCGGCGTAGTTGGCGAGGAACATCTCGTCGCCGTCCAGGTGGTGGCGCACCCGGCGCAGCCGCTCCCCGATCGGAGACTCGATGCCGGTCTGCGCGAACGTGATGGTCCAGTCGGCTATGTCGGTGGACAGCAGCTCGGTCTTCCCGCCCCGCAGCACGAAGTCGTTGGACGTCGTCTCCTCGTAGTTGAGGAAGAAGTCCTTGATGTGGTGGGCGCCGTAGCCGAGGCACAGGATGAACTCCTTGTGCCCGAAGTGCGCGTAGTAGCGCATGACGTGCCAGATCAGCGGCCTGGGGCCGACCATCGCCATCGGCTTGGGCACGTCGTCGGAGGTTCCGTTGCGCATCCGCATCCCGTAACCGCCGCAGAACAGAACGACCTTCATGCTGTGACCTCTTCCGACGCGGCCTCGACAATGCTCAGTTCCGGGATGGGAAAGACCAGCCGGCCGCCCCACTCGTGCACGTAGGACAGCTGCTCGGTCAGCTCGGCCCGCAGGTTCCACGGGAGGACGAGGACGTAGTCCGGTTTGTCGACGGTGATCTGCTCGGGCGCGAGGATCGGGATGCGGGTGCCCGGGGTGAACCTGCCGTGCTTGTACGGGTTGCCGTCGACCGTGTACGCGAGCAGGTCGGGGCGGATGCCGCAGTGGTTGAGCAGGGTGTTGCCCTTGCCGGGAGCGCCGTAGCCGACGACCGTCTCGCCGCGCTCGGCCGCCTCGATGAGGAACTTGAGGAGGTCCCGGCGCACCTTGGCGACCCGGGCGGAGAACTCGGTGTACCCGGACAGCTCCTGCAGCCCGGCGGCCTTCTCCCTGGCCAGTACGTCGGCCACCCGTTGGGTCGGCTCGCCCGCCACCTCGGCGGGCCGGGCCCACAGCCGGACGGAGCCGCCGTGGGTGGGCAGCAACTCGACGTCCACGAGCGCGAGTCCGCCGCTCGCCAGCGCCTGGATCGCGGAGGCGACCGTGTAGTACTGGAAGTGCTCGTGGTAGATCGTGTCGTACTGGTTCTCCTCGATCAGGGTCAGCAGGTGCTGCACCTCGATGGAGACCCAGCCGTCGTCGGCGACCAGGGCGCGCAGCCCCTGGGTGAAGCCGACCACGTCGGGTATGTGCGCGTACACGTTGTTGGCCACGACGAGGTTTGCCGGGCCGTGCTCTGCGCGGACGGCCGCGCCGGTTTCGGGGCTGAGGAACTCGGTGAGCGTGGGCACGCCCTTGTCCCGTGCCGCCGCGCCGACGTTCACCGACGGTTCGATGCCCAGGCAGCGGATCCCGCGGTCCACCACGTGCTTCAGCAGGTACCCGTCGTTGCTGGCGACCTCGACCACGAAGGCGTCGGAGCCTTCGGTGCCGAGCCCCACCCGCTGCATCGCGTCGGCGACGAACGTCCGGGCGTGCTCCACCCAGGAGGTCGAGTACGAGGAGAAGTACGCGTACTCCTTGAAGGTCTCCTCCGGCGTGATCAGCGGCGGGATCTGCGCCAGCCAGCAGTCGGTGCAGACCCGCAGGTGCAGCGGGTACGCCGGTTCCGGCTGGTCGAGTTGGTCCGCGGCGAGAAAGCTCTCGCACGGGGGCGTCGCCCCGAGGTCGACGACGCTCGCCGTCGCCTCCGAGCCGCACAGTCGGCATCGTGTCATCTGCTGTTCCCATCCCCCCTGCTCGCGCGGGTGCCCCCGCCGCGAGTCTGTGCTGACCGCCCCGCGATCGCGGTGCGGTACTCCTCAACCAGGCGGTCGAGGCCGACCGCCGGGCTGAAACCCTGTTCGTAACGGAGGCGGGCCGCTCGGCCCATCTCCCGGTTCTGCTCCGGCTCGGCCGTGACCCGGCGTATGCAGGACGCGAGTGAGGCGGACTCCCCCGGCTTGTGCAGCAGCCCGGTCACGCCGTCCTCGACGAGTTCGACGAAGGCGCCGTGCCCGGCCGCGACGACCGGGACCCCCGCCGCCATCGCCTCCACGACCACCAGGCCGAACGCCTCCAGCCACGTCGAGGGAGCCACCACCGCGACGGACTGCGCGATCGCCTTCTGGCACTCCGCCGTGTCGTACAGGCCGACGTAGCGCACGTCGTCCCGGCCGGCCGCCCAGGCGGTCACCTCCGCCTCCAGCGGCCCGGTGCCGGCGATCACCAGCGGCACGCCCACACCGCCGCTCGCCGCGAGCCCGTCCCACGCGGCCATGAGCAGCCGTACGCCCTTGGCCTCCGCGAGCCGGCCGAGATAGAGCAGATGCTCGCCCTCGCCCGCTCGGCCCTCGCCCGGGTCGGGCACGAAGTTGTGCTTCACCGCCAGCCGCTCGGCCGGCATTCCGGACCGCACCAGGGTGTCGCGCTGCGCCGCGGAGATACAGAAGAACCGCTCCACGCCGGACCACCAGCGCCGCCGGTTGGCCGACAGGCTGACCGCGAGCGGCACGGTGGCGAGGCGGGAGTTCCGGTAGCAGCCGTGCCGGACGGCCGGCAGCGGCACCGCCTTTCCGACGCACTCGGTGCACGGCCGACCGTCCCGCTGCAGGGTGCCGGGCGGGCAGACCTGGGTGTAGTTGTGCAGCGTGGCCACAGCGGGCACGCCGGCGTCGGCGCAGGCGGCGAGGACCGCGGGCGACAGGAGCGGGAAGACGTTGTGGACGTGCACCACGTCCGGGCGCTCGGTGCGCAGCTTGACGGCGAGCTCCGTGCGCACCGCCGGGTTCCACGGCACCGTCAGGGGTACCGCGGCCTTTGCAAGGAGGGACATGGCGGCGATGTCGTCGCTGCGCCGCTCGAACATCTCGACCCGGTGGCCGGCCGCGCGCAGCAGCTCCACCTCCTGGTCGACGACCTTGTTCTCGCCGCTCGGCTGCGCCGAGGCGTAGCGGTTGTGCACCACGAGGATGTGCATGCTCAGGTCGCCTCCGATCGGCGGGCCCAGCGCGGGACGCGCTGTCGGGGGAGTTCCGGCGTCGCAAGCCGGGGGACTTCGGGCGTCGAGAGGACGGTGGCCTCGGCCGGTGCCGCCAGCAGCGAGGCGGCCAGGGCCAGATGCAGCAGATACGGCGAGGCGTCGCCGAGACCGGCCTCGGTGTACGAGGCCATCGCGCAGTAGCTGATCAGGAAGATCGCGCAGGCCCTCTGCAGCGACGGCGGCCGCAGCAACGCGACACCGCCCAGCACGACGATGATCACCGCGACGAGCGTCACGCCGATCAGGCCCTGCTCGTTGTAGACGGCCAGCCAGCTGTTGTCGATCGGCAGCCCGCCGAACGACTTGTCGCCGAGGCCCACGCCGAACAGCTGCTCGGAGGTCGAGCGGGGCGCGGCCAGCAGGGCGTCCCAGACCTTGGCGCGGCCGGTGAGGCTGGAGAAGTTCTCCTTGCTCTGTCCGCGCAGGAACCACGACTGGAGCACGGAGGCGAACCCCACCGCGGCGACCGTGGCCAGCAGCACCGTCCAGGTGAAGAAGCGCCGGGCGGCGGCGCTGGTCAGCAGGAGCGAGCCGATCGCCAGCACCAGCCCGACGATCAGACCGAGCGTGGCCGTACGGGTATGGGTCAGCGCGAGCAGGACGAGGGACGGCACGATGACGACCGCCGCGCTCTTCTTGTCGGTCCGGCGGCCCAGCAGGAGCAGCACGGTGAGCCCGATGATCACCGCGGCGTACTGTCCGATCTGCGGCGGGGTGAGCGGCCAGAGCGCGCCGACCAGGCGTCCGCCGTAGAGGTCGGGCAGGGCGGCGCCCGGTGAGACGGCGAGTCCCGCGGCCACCGATCCGAGCACCGCGAAGTACATCCGGATGTGGTGGCGGACGAACGTCAGGCCGCCGTTCCACCAGCAAGTCAGCAGCCACAGGGTGCCGACGAAGAGCGTCAGCCGGAAGCAGCGGAAGAGCGCGCCGAACCCGGACTCCAGGTGCGCGCTGGAGATCACGCTCGACACCAGCAGCAGAGTGAGGAGGAGCACGTAGGCGCTGGGCCGGATCCGCAGCCGGAGGTTGATCGCGAGCGCCAGGGTGAAGGCGGTGACCAGGGCGCCCATCGTGACCATCTGGATGAGGGAGCGGGGCAGCGGGACGATGGTCTTCGCCCCGGCGGAGCCGAGCGTGTTGAGGATCAGCAGCCCCCAGACGATCCCGATGATCCTCGGTGCGCCGGCGGGGCGCGGTTCGGCGCCGGACAGCGTGCTCATCTCAACCACCCGCCTGTCCACTGATCGTGCTTCCCGCGTCCTGCTGGTAGGGCGGGCCCTGCCAGCTCTGGAAGTCGAGGACCTTGCTGGGGTCGTGGACGACGAAGGCCCACGGCCCGACGTAGACGTTGTCGTGCCAGCGGTTGTGCTGCTTGAGGGTGATCGCGTCGGCCACCGCCTCGCCCTTGTAGGGCGACCAGTCCGGATAGGTGCCGTAGTTGGAGAGCACCGCCATGCGGTCGCACTTCGTCGTGCACTTGAGGACGGACTTGTCCAGCACGAAGCGGTTGTCGTGGATGTCCACCCGCTGGGTCTTCCACCGGCAGTCGGCGTAGAGCGGAGCCTTGGTGATCGTCGACTTCGTGCAGCGGCTGGTCTTCTGCACCAGCAACGTGCAGTCACCGGAGGAGGTGTTGGCCGGGCTGTTGCAGAACCGGTCGGCGTTCTCCCACAGGGTGATCCCGGACCAGTTGTTCTCCATCAGGTTGCCGTAGATCTCGATCTTGTTCGTGCGGGCTTTGACGCGTGGTTCGCCCCCGGACTCGGACAGGTAGAGGGTCGCGAACGGGAAGGTGTCGCCGCGGCCGGCCGCCTTGCGGCCCTCGACCCAGTTGTTCCGCCGGATCGTGTTGTTGCGGATGACCGCGTTGTAGCTGGTCTCGTAGATCAGCGCGGCGCCGTCGTTGGCCTCCAGCACGTTGTCCTCGATGCGGAAGTCGTTGTTGTTGGTGTCCGCCCACAACCCGGTTCCGCGGTTGTCGTGCACCCAGTTGCCGCGTACGTCGGCGCCGTCGACGGCCCAGAACTTGATGCCCCCGGTGCAGCCGCAGCCCTGCTGGCGCCGCTCCCAGTCGCCGGTGTTGTTGCCGACGATCTCGTTGCCCTCGACGACCAGGCCGCTGATACGGCCGCTGCCCTTGTAGGCGTTCATGCCGTACTGGCCGTTGGCGCGCAGGCAGTTGCCGCGGACCTGCTGGCGGGCTCCGGCCATCAGCCCGGCACCCAGGTTGTTCTGGATCGTCGAGTGCTCGATCACCCATCCGTCGGCCGAGTCGTGGTTGACCACGCCCTCGTTCTGCGGCGGGACGAAACCCTGCACGGTCAGGTAGCCGATGGTGACGCCCTCGGCGGTGCCGGCGAACGCGTACTGGTTGGTCTTCCGCCCGTCGAGCACCGCGCCGGGCGCGCCGAGGTAGCGGTCCCCCTTCTTGGGGATGACCTGGGCGTAGCGGTCGGGGTCGAGCCGGTGCTTGCCCGGTCGCAGCCAGAACGTGGTGTTCGGCGGGCTGTTCTTGGTCTTCTCCGCCAGGTCACCGACCTTGGCGGGGTCGACCGTCACCGCGCCCGCCGGCGCCTTCGCCGGCCCGGCCTCGGGCTTGGCGCACACCCGGGCCACGGCCGTGGACCGCGCCCCGGACATGGTGGGCGCCGCGGTCGTCGCCTTCGCCTCGGCGGGCTGTGTGCTGTCGCAGCCGGTGAGCGCCAGCAGGGCCAGCGTCAGCGGTGCCGCCGCCCACGCCCAGTGCCACCTCTTCATCGCCACGCGCCCTCCTGGCCGCGGAACCTGAGCACGGTGGTGAAGCCCTCCGTGCCGTCGGTGAAGCCGGTGCCGACCAGGGTGGTGGCGGGTTCCTTGCGCCCGAATCCTGCGGAGTACCAGCCCAGCGGCGGATCGGTCTCGCCGCGATGCACCTGCCAGGACAGCTGCCCGGGCAGGTCGAGCACCGCGGAGCGGTCTTCGCCGTCCCGGGTCCAGGTGAGTTCGGCCCGGTGCTCCACCAGGTCCGCGGTGATCGCCGGGCCGAGGTGGAAGGCCAGCCGCACGGCCCCGCCAGGGCCGCGCACCTCGTCGACCACCCTCAACTCAAGGCTTTCGGCGGTGAGTTCCACCTGGCGGCGGTGCACCGACCCCTGGTAGCCGTCGTGCTCCGCGCTCCAGCGGGCCGCCCCCTCGCCGGACGGTTCCGCGACCAGTACGCGGCTGTTGGCATGCCGGGTCCACAGGAACGGGCCGCCGGAGACGGACTGGTCGGCGCCGCCCAGTTCGAGGGTGTTGTGGCCGAGGGTCGAGCGGAAGTACTGCCGCCACTCGGGCTGTCCGTGGTAGCAGTACGTCCCCGGGTCGGCGAGCACGTCGACGCCGTCGTGGCGGACCTCCACGGACAGCGCGTCCGCGTGGGCGTGCGCGGCGATGGACAGGAAGCCGTGCGGGCCGCCGTCGCAGCGGCACCAGATCTCCTCCGGGCCGCGCAGGATCGTCATGCCCGCGTCGGCGAAGTGACCCGGCCTGCTTGCCGGGCGGGACACGGCCGGTCCGGTTCCGCTTTTCGCGTACGGCCGGACGAGCGCGGCCAGCAGTGGGGTGCGCACATCGGTGCCGGTCACGGCCGGCCACCAGTCGAGCCGGCCGAACACCGCCTCCCCGGTGGCAAGCAGCGAGCCCCAGCGGTCGGTGCCCTCACCGTCCAGGACCAGACCGTGCCCGTCGTCCGCGTCGCCCTGGCGCGGCGGCCGCAGCCGGTTGTCCACGACGGCCGCGAGCGCATCCGTCATCCGCAGCAGCACCAGACGGACGGTCGCGGGGACCTGCACGCCCGCGGCGTCCGCCTCGGCCAGCGCGGCCAGGCCGAGCTCCAGCACCAGGCCGTGGTATTCGGAGGCCAGTTCACGGTTGAGGCCGGAGAGGAAGGTGTTGCTGCGCAGATGCCGGTCGAGCGACCGCAGGGCGTCGGCCCGCCAGCGCTCCGAGGCGGGGAACCAGCCGAACGCGCAGGCCGCGGCGAACTGCCCGGCGGCCTCGGCGATGACGTGGTTGTTCGCCGAGGACCCGCGGCTTGGGAAGGCGGCCAGCCAGCGCTGGTGGTGCCAGATCTGGTTCAGCGCCACCGGGTTGTCCTCGAACAGCCCGGCCGCGCCCGGCCAGCCCTCCAGCAGCCGGCGCACCCACACCCACGACAGCAGCCGGATGCCCAGCTCGATGCCGCTGACCCAATGGACCCCGCGCAGCGGCGGGTTGGCCTCCCACCACGACCGCAGGTGAGCTGCCACGCGCTCCGCGTACCGCTCGTCCCCGGTGACCGCGTAGGCGGCGGCGAGCCGGGTGAGGTGGTGGTGCCGGGACAGCTCCCAGATCTGCTTGATGTCCCCGACCGCGTCCTCGCTGCGGTACGGCACGTCGAAGGCGTAGCCCGACGGGGCGCGGCGCCCGGTCTTCGGGTCGTACCACCAGTCCGGGTCGACGAGGTCGTCGCGGGCCACCCCGAAGTACTCGACGTGCCCCTCCATCAGCCGGTCCGCCTCGGCGACGAGGCGTTTCGCGGCGTCCGACGGCATCGCGGCGATCGCCTCGGCGGGCAGTACCGCGGTGAACCGGGCACCGGTCACGCTCGGGCAGGCCGGCGGCGCGGACCGCCACCGTCGACGGCGCACCGTGTCGCCCACCCGGCCTGCGACCTCCTGCGGTCCCATCCGGGACAGCCGTCGCAGGTACCAGCCCGCGCTCATCGTCATCGTGCGTTCTCCAACGTCACCGGCGCGCCGCCGGCCAGGCCGGCCTGCACGGCGAGGGTGGCCGCGGTGGTGGCGACCAGCGACTGAAGCGGCACCGGCATCGGCCCGCCGGTCCGAACGGCCTTGATGAACGCGGCCAGTTCGGCGTTCTGGCCCTTGTCCCGTGCCTTGGGCAGCCGCGAGCTGACCCACTTCTTGCGGCCGTAGACCGAGGCGCGGACGAAGTCGTCGAGCCGCAGCACCTTGCCGTCGGCCACCAGATCCAGCGTCTCCTTGGGGAAGCCGGCCGCGCCGGTGGTGACGTAGCTGATGGTGGCGGAGGAGCCGTCCGGGTAGCGGAGCACGACCTGCAGGTCCTCGTTGCCGGACGGGGCGACCGCGTAGACGGAGACCGGGTCGGCGTCGAGCAGCCAGCTCGCCGTGTCGATGAAGTGCCCGCCCTCGCCGGCGAACCGTGAACCCTCGGTGCCCTGCTGGAGGTACCAGCTGCCGTGCTGCAGCCGGCCCGCGTTGACCAGGTAGCGCAGGCTCGCCGGGCCGGTCCGGGGGCCGAACTGCTTCCTGGCCTCCTGCAGCAGGGGCGCGAAGCGGCGGTTGAAGCCGACCTGCAGCCGGTCGTTGCCGGACTCCTCCACCGCGGCGAGCACACCGGCCAGCTCGTCCTCGGTGAGGGCCAGCGGCTTCTCCACGAACACCGTCTTGCCGGCCAGCAGTGCCTTGCGGGTCAGGTCCGCGTGCGAGCTGTGCCGGGTGACCACGAACACCGCGTCGACGGACTTGTCGCCGAGCACGGCGTCGAGGTCGGTGGTCGCTTCGGTGAAGCCGAACTTCCGCTGCGCGTTGGCCGCGGACAGTGCGGTCGTGGTGACGACGGTCGACAACTCGACGCCGTCGCGCTGCGCGAGGTGCGGCAGCAGCATCGACGTCGCGTAGTTACCGGCTCCGACGAACGCCAGCTTCACCGGCGTCCTGGCGGCGCGGGCCGGACTCGGCTTCACGGTCACCGCGGGCACGGCCACCGCGGGGGCCTTCGCTTCCTCCGTTTCACCCGTCTGTTCGGGGTACCGGAACAGCGCGGTGACGGCCTTCAGCTCGCCGTCCTTCAGGCGCTGGTAGGTCTCGACGGCGTCGTCGAAGTCGGCGACGTGGGAGATCAGGGGATCCACGTCGACCTTGCCGCGGGCGGCGAGGTCGAGGAAGCAGGCCAGGTTGCGCCGCTCGGTCCAGCGGACGTAGCCGATCGGGTAGTCGCGGCCCTCCAGCTCGTACTCCGGGTCGTAGCGCCCGGGGCCGTACGAGCGGGAGAAGCGGACGTCGAGTTCCTTCTCGTAGTACGCGTTCCACGGCAGGTCCAGGCGGCACTTGCCGATGTCGACGACCCGGCCGCGGTCCCGGGCCAGCTTGGCGGCGAGCTCCACGGGCTGGTTGCTGCCGCCGCCGGCGGCCAGGTACACCTGGTCCACGCCGTGACCGTCGGTGAGTTCCGCGACGGCGTTCTCCACGGCGGCGGAGGCGGGGTCGCCGCAGGCCGCGGCACCCAGGCGCTCGGCGAGCTCGCAGCGCGCCGGGTCGGGGTCGGCGCCGACGACACGGACTCCCGAGGCGGCCAGGAGCTGCACGACCAGCTGCCCGATCAGTCCGAGGCCGATGACCAGGGCCACTTCGCCGAGCTGCGGCTCGCCCTGGCGTACGCCCTGCATGGCGATCGACCCGACAGTGCCGAAGGCCGCGTGCTGCGGCGCGAGGCCGTCCGGCACCGGGACGTAGAGGTTCTTCGGCACCCAGTTGAGCTCGGCGTGCAGCGCGTGCTCGTTGCCTGCGCAGGCCACCAGGTCGCCGACCTTCACGTCGTCGATGCCGGCGCCGACCTGCTCGACCACCCCGCACAGCGAGTAGCCCAGCGGTGTGTAGGAGTCCAGCTTGCCCATCACCTTGCGGTAGGTGGCGGGCACCCCGTTGGTGGCCACGCTCTGCATGACCTTGGCCACCTGGTCCGGGCGGGAGCGGGCCTTGCCCAGCATCGACATGCCGGCCTCGGACACCTTCATCAGCTCGGTGCCGGTGGAGATCAGCGAGTAGGCGCTGCGGACCAGCACCCCGCCCGGCTTGCACCCCGGCACCGGAACGTCGAGCACCGCCAGCTCGCCGCTCTTGTAGTTCTGCACAACCTGCTTCACCCGAACTCCTCTGAAATTCCTAAGCCGTCAAACGAGTGCTCTGGCCGGACCCAGAGGTCGCGTCGCGATACCAGTACTCGAGCGTCAGTACGTGCCACAGATGCTTGGAGAAGTCCTGCTGCCCGGCCGCGTCCTCGGCGACCATCCGCTTCAGTGCGTCGCGGCGCAGGATCCCGGACCGGACGAGCTCGCCGTCGTTGACCACCTCGCGCACCAGCGGTGCCAGATCCCGGCTCATCCAGGCCCGCAGCGGGGCACTGAACAGGCCCTTGGGCCGGTAGACGATCTCCCGGGGCAGGACCGAGGTGGCCGCCTCCTTCAGGACCGCCTTGCCCTGCCGTCCGGCGATCTTGCGGTCGCCGGGAATGGCGAACGCCGCCTTGACCACCTCGACGTCCACGTACGGCGTCCGCACCTCGGTCGACGCGGCCATGCTGGAGCGGTCCGTGTAGGTGAGGTTCAGGCCCGGCAGGAACATCCGGGCGTCGGTCAGGCACATGCGGTTGACGAAGTCGTCGAGCTCGTTGTCCTGGTAGACGTCCTGATGTTCGGTCAGTACGTCGTCGACCGTCCCGGCCAGGTCCGGGTCGAGCAGGGCGAGCAGTTCGTCCTGGTCGTACATGGTGTAGCTGCGCCGGAACGCGGTCTCCTCCGGCAGATCGGCGAAGGACAGGAACCGCTTCGCGAAGCGCACCGACCTGAACCCCCGGCGCGAGGTGGCGACCGGCAGCCGGTCCACGGCCGCGGACACCCCGCGCCGCAGGGGCCGCGGGACACGCTGGTAGCGCAGCGCGATCAGGTTGGCCAGGTGCTTGCGGTACCCGGCGAACAGCTCGTCGGCGCCCATTCCGGAGAGCATCACCTTGACCCCGGCCTCACGTGCTGCCGTACAGATCAGGAACGTGTTGATCGCGGCGGGGTCGCCGATCGGCTCGTCCAGGCTGTACGTCATCTGCGGGAGGAGGTCGAGCACGTTCGGGGCGATCTCGATCTCGTGCAGGTCGACGCCGAACCGCGCGGCGACCTGCCGGGCGTAGCGCAGGTCGTCCGGCATCGCCTCGAACTTGGCGTCCTCGGCGCGGAACCCGATCGTGTAGGCGGAGATGCCCGGTTGGTGCCGGGCCGCCAGCGCGGTCAGGTAACTGGAGTCGAGGCCGCCGGAGAGGAAGGTGGCCACGGGCACGTCGGAGAGCAGGTGACGCCGGGTCGACTCCTCGACCACGGCGGCAAGGTCGGGCTGCTCGCCGGCCCGGGCCCGCTCCCGGCCCTCGGCGGCGACCTCCTTCAGGTCCCAGAACCGGCCGCGCTCCACCCGGCCGTCGGGCCGGCACCGCAGCCAGCTGCCCGGCGGCAGCTTCTCCGCCTCGCGGAACGCACACCGCGAGTCCGGCACCCAGTAGTAGAGGAGGGAGGCCACCAGTGCCGCGTGGTCCACCTCCAGCTTGCCGGTGGCGGCGGCGAGTGCCTTCAGCTCCGAGGCGAACACGAGACCCTCGCCGCGCCGTAGCAGGAACAGCGGCTTGATGCCCAACTGGTCGCGGACCAGGACCAGTTCACCGGTGCGCTCGTCGAAGATCCCGAACGCGAACATGCCGCGCAGCCGGGGCAGGCAGTCCGTGCCCCAGCGCCGCCATGCCTCGAGGAGCACCTCGGTGTCGGAGGTGCCGCGGAAGCGCACCCCGGCCGCCTCCAGCTCGGCGCGCAGCTCGGGGGCGTTGTACAGCTCGCCGTTGTACGTGAGGGCGAGGCCGTCCGAGATCATCGGCTGGGCGCCGGTCTCGGTCAGGTCGATGATGGAGAGGCGGCGGTGCCCGAGGTGCACCTCGCCGTCACCGACGGGGTGGCCGTAGCGGCCCGCCCCGTCCGGGCCGCGGTGGGCGAGGGTCTCGGTGAGCCGGTCGGCCACGACCTTTCCGTCCGGCCAGCGGTACGTGCCTGCGATGCCACACATGTGCTACCGCCCGTCCTGGTCGTTGCCCGGGATGTGTGCGGCCCAGATCGGCTGCCGCTCCGTCCGCGGCTGGTTGGTGCCGTTCTGCCGGGCCGGCCGCTCGGCACGGCCGCGCAGCGCGGTGTGCAGCCCGTCCCACAGGGTGCCGTCGGTACGATCGCGCGGATCGGGGTCGATCAGCACCACACCGATCACCGGGATGCGCTGGTCCGCGAGCTGCCGTGCCACGGTGTGCAGCCAGGCGGCGCTGCCGTGTCCGGCCCGTACGACGAGCACGGTCTGGGTGCCGAGGTGGCGCAGGTCGGTCCACGCCGTGCCGGGCGCCACGGAGCCGACGCCGATGCGGCGCTCCGAAGGCGACAGTGTCGCGGCACGCTCGCCGCTGACCACGGGCGGATCTCCCGGCTTTTTACGGCCTTCGAGCTGCCCGCCGGGCAGATCGTCGACGACGGTCACCGGGCCCTGTGCCGCCAGGGCCCTGGCGAGGTCCATGGCGATCACGCTCGTGCTGCGCGCGCAGCCCAGTTCCAGCAGCGACACCGGTTCCGCGGAGTCACCCGTGGTGCGGGCCAGGGTCATGGTGAGCCGTTCGCGGGTCACGCGGGTGCGTCGGCGCCGCCACGGCTTGCCCGAGCGGCGGGGCAGCTCCGCGATGACCGAGGCGCCCAGGTTGGCGGCGATGTCCCGGCGCAGCACGGGGCGGTCGGCCACCACTGTGCCGACCGCGGCCAGCGCGAGCCCGATGACGAGCCCGAGGACGAGCCCGACCGCGGCGTCGGTGACCAGGGCCTTGGGCAGGGAGTGGGGCACCGCGCGCGGTGCGTCCACGATCTGTGTGCCGGCGATGACCTGAGGCGTGCCGGTGCGGGCGTCCGCGGCGCGCTGGTCGAAGTCGGAGATGCGCGAGTTGAGTTCGGCCCGGCGGGCGAAGAGCGACTCGATGCCCGCGGACGCCTTCGGGTCGCTGTCCGGCGACCGGTTTCCTATCTGCTTGTTGACCTGCGCGAGTTCGACCCGCATGCGGTCACGCTGGTCGAGCAGGGCCTTGGCCTCGGCCTGCGCGGTGTCCTTCATCCGCCGTACATGGTCGGCGACGAACGAGTCGGCCAGTGCCTTGGCGCGGGCCACCGCTTGTGCGTCGCTGTCGCCTGTCACGGTGATCTGCAGCAGGTTGTTGGTCAGACCGGCGCCCTGGTAGTCCTTCATGAAGTCCTCGGCTTTTTCCGAGGAGTTCAGGGACTGCAGGGCCTTGTCGGCGATCTGGGTGGTCTGCAGCAGCTGGACGTCGGTGCGGATCAGCGTTCCGGTGTCGTTCGGCTGGTCCTCCGCGTGCGTGACCAGCACCTTGGTCACCGCGGTCGGCGCCGGCGGCATCGCGACCGCCACCGCGGCACCGGCCAGCAGGCCGATGAGCGCCATGGCCGTCCACAGGCGGCGGCGCCTGCGCACCGCCACCACCAGCGCCTGCAGGTCGATGAGCGGGGTGGCGGCCGACGAATCCGTAGTCGTGCTTGTCGTCACGCTGAACCTCCCGTTGCGTGGCCGCGCACCGCGAGCGCCAGCGTGGCGTCGTCCGGAAGCGGTCCGGCAGACCTCGTGGGGCGGGCCTGGACCAGATCGGCGACGACGATGCCGACGACCTCGTGCCTGCCGTCCGCGCACGCCTCCGCTATGCCGACGAGTTCCTCGGCGGTCCAGCTGTCCGCGCTGAGGACCACCACGGCGCCGGACTCGTTCTCGCGGTCCGGGACCACCGGGCGGTCCACCGACACCTCCACCATCCGCAGCGTTGGACCGCTCCTGGCCTCGGCGACGAGCTGTCCTGCGGCCCGGCGGGCGATCTCGTCGCCCTCCGGTACAACGACCAACAGCCGCTGGGCAGCGGGCAGTCGCTCTTTCAGCCGGGTACACACCCGCCGGTAGCGGAGCCGTCGGCCGGCCTCGTCGCCGGACTTCTGCGGGGCCGGCAGGTCCCACGGGGTGTCGACGCCGAGAAGCCGGCGGATCTGCGCTCGTGATCCGCCGCCCTCCGGCCGGTTCGCGCGCCGTTCACCGGCCACGTCGACGGTGCCGAGGAGCGTCGAACCCAGCGCCGCGGCGATCTCCGGTTCGGTGCGGAGCCGGCGGTTCATGCGTGCGGCGACGAGGTGGCCGATGACCGCGAGGAGGAAGAACAGCAGCGCTCCACCGACGATGAGCTGCATCCTCGTCGGCGCCGCCTCCCCGGTCGGCGGGGCGGCGGGCCCCATGACGACCATGCCTGCCTTGTTGGTCGCCGGGTTGGCCTCGTCCACCTTCTTCATGGCCCCCTCCAGCGAGGTGCGCAGGTTCTCGAGCGCGGTGCGGGCCTGCACGCTCTCCACGGTCTGACCGGGGTTGGCCGCCTTGGCCAGGTCGCTGATGCGGCGGTTGGTCTCCTCGACCTGCTTGCGCAGCGTGTCGTTCGCCGTGGTTGTTGCGGAGTCCGTGCCGCTGCCCGCGATCTGCGCGGTGTACTGCACGAACTGCTGGGCCACCTGGTCGGCGAGCTGCTGCGCGCGCTTCGGGGTGTCGGCCGTACCCGCGATCGTGATGATGTTCCCGTCCGCGGCCTTGGCGCTGACCTGGGTCCGCAGGTCGGTGGTGCTCACGCCGGACCAGTGCAGAGCGTCGGCCGCGCGGTCGACCACCGCCGAACTGGTCGCGAGGTCCACCTGGGTGAGCAGCTCGCGCTCCTCCCACAGTCCCGGCAGCAGTACCGGTGCCGATGCCGTGTAACGCGGTGGGAACACCACGACCGAGGCGCCGAAGCCGACCAGCGCGCCCAAGACGGCGAGGACGGCGAGCAGCCGCCAGCGCCGGCTGAATATCCGCCCGATGGTGACCAGGCGTATCGTGTCCTCGCTCAACTGCGCTGCCTCTTCCCTGTCCGGACCGGCTCGACCGCCGACACCGGGGTGTGGTCACGGCAGGCGGCGGCATAGGCGGCGAGCAGCGACGCTTGTGAGTTCTGCCAGGAGAGCGGCCCGCTGATCCGCTCCTGGCCGATCTTGCCCATCCGGGCGCGCTTGTCCGGATCGTCCATCAACTCGGCGACGAGTTCGGCGAACCGGGCCTCGTCGTTGGCGGGTGCGTAGACGGCGGCGTCACCGGCGGAGACGCGCGCCTCCTTCAGCTCGAAGGAGACGATCGGCCGGCCCATCGCCATGTACTCGAGGACCTTGTTCATGGTCGACACGTCGTTGAGCGGGTTGCGCGGGTCGGGGGAAAGGCACACGTCCGCGGTGGACAGGTAGCGCACCAGGTCGGCGTCCGGAATGCGCCCGGTGAACTGCACCTGCTCGGTGAGACCGAGCTTCTTGGACAGCTCCACCATCGCGTCGAAGGCGTCGCCGGAGCCGACGAACACCGCATGCCAGTCGGTACGCCCGAGCTCGTCGCGCAGCTTCGCCAGGGCCCGCAGGGCGTAGTCGACGCCGTCCTGAGGGCCCATCACGCCGAGGTAGCACAGCAGATGAGGCTTGCCGCGCTTCAGCTCCGGCTCGGCCGGCACCGGTTGGAACCGCTCGATCTGGGGCGCGCTGCGCACCACGAACACGTCCTCCGGGCGCTTACCGCCGCGGCGCACCGCGACGTCCCGGTAGCTCTCGTTCGTGGCGAGGACGACGTCCGCGGCCCGGTAGGTCCGCCGTTCCAGCGCGCACACGCCGCGGTAGAGCAGGTCCTTGCCGCGGTCGAACCGGGACAGGTACAGCTCGGGCACCAGGTCGTGCTGGTCGAAGACGAACCGCGCGCCGCGCCGCTTGAGCCACAGGGCCGGCAGGAACAGCAGGTCGGGCGGGTTGCAGGCGTGGACCACGTCGACCGGGCCGACCTTGCGGGCCAGCCGGGCCGTGTGCCACAGCGCCGATCCGTACTCCTTCAGATAGCCGGCCGGCCCTCCGGTGGCCGCGCGCAGCGGGTAGCGGTGGATCCGCACCCCGTCGATCACGGCCTCCGGCTCGGTGTCGCGTTTGGTGCCCTGCGGACAGATGACGTCCACCGTCCAGCCCGCATCGCGCAGCGTCGTGCACTCCTGCCACACCCGCCGGTCGAAGGGCACCGACAGGTTCTCCACCAGGATCAGGGCGCGTCGCCCCGACCCCTCACCACTGATTGCATTACCAAGCAAGGCCCACGTACCCCGGTTCGGCCCGGCGCTCATCGGCGTCGGGAAGGTGGATGAGGTCGACGATCACCGGGGTGTTCCCATGGGGCAGCACCGACAGCACAGCCGGGTCCCTGGTCCCGACCAGGCACACCTCGGCATGGTCGAGCACCTCCTCGACGGACTCCGCGAGCAGCTGCGCGATATGCGGCAGCCGGTTCTCGATGTACTCGCGGTTCGCACCGAGCAGCCGGGACAGGCTCACATTGGCGTCGTAGATCTTGAGTTCGTACCCCTTGCCGAAGAGGCGCTCCGCCAGCTCGACGAGCGGGCTCTCGCGGAGGTCGTCGGTGCCGGGTTTGAAGGACAGCCCGAACATTCCCACCCGGCGCTTGCCGGTGCGCTCGACCAGGTCCACCGCGCGCTGCAGATGGTCGGCGTTGGACGGCAGCACGTGGGAGAGAATGGGCACCGAGACGTCCGCCCGCTGCGCCGCGTGGACCAGGCTGCGCAGGTCCTTGGGCAGGCAGGAGCCGCCGAAGGCGAAGCCGGGCCGCAGATAGGCGGGGCTGATGTTCAGCTTGCGGTCGGCCAGGAACACGTCCATCACCTGGTGCGAGTCCACTCCGAGCGCCTGGCACACCGCGCCCAGCTCGTTCGCGAAGCCGATCTTCAGTCCGTGGAACGCGTTGTCCGCGTACTTGATCGCCTCGGCCGTCGGGACCGGCACCCGGAACACCTCGCCGGGCAGGCCTTCGTACAGCGCCATCACCGCGTCGCCGCTGGCCGGGTCGAGCTCGCCGACGACGGTCTTGGGCGGGTCGAAGAAGTCCCGCACGCTCGTGCCCTCGCGCAGGAACTCCGGGTTGACCGCGACCCCGACGTCCACTCCGACCGTGCCGCCGAGGTTCTTCTCCAGGATCGGCACCAGCAGGTTCAGGCAGGTGCCCGGGAGCATGGTGCTGCGGAACACGACGGTGTGCCGCCCGCCCCGCTCGGCGAGCGCGGCGCCGATCTCCTCGGTGACCCGCTCCAAGTACGTGGTGCACAGGCTGCCGTTGGGCTCCGACGGCGTGCCCACACAGACCAGCGAGATCTCGCTGTCCATGATGGCCTCGCGGACGTCGGCGGTGGCGCGCAGGGCTCCGGTCCGCACGACGTCGGCGATGAGCTCGCCGATGCGCTCCTCGACCACCGGGGCCTTGCCGTCGTTGACCAGGTCGACCTTCACCTGGTTGACGTCCACGCCGATGACCTCGTGTCCCATGCTGGCCAGGCAAGCGGCCGATACACAGCCCACGTAGCCGAGCCCGAAAACGCTGACTCTCATGACCCGTTCCTCCCCCCACGCAGGCCCTTGTGGCCTGCGGTCCCCCCAGCAAGGCCCTTGTGGCCTGCTGTCCACATGTCGGCCGGACGACGCCCCCCGCGCATCAGTAGGCCCCCTGCCCGTGAAGCACCGCTCGCATCGTCTTCCACAAGATCACCGTGTCGAGGGCGAGCGACCAGTCCTCCACGTACCTGAGGTCGAGGCGGACCGCCTCCTCCCACGGCAGGTCGCTGCGCCCGCTGATCTGCCACAGGCCGGTGAGCCCGGGCTTGACCAGCAACCGCCGCCGGATGTCCGGGTCGTAGGCGGCGCACTCCTCCGGCAGGGGCGGTCGTGGACCGACGAGCGACATCGATCCCGTCAGTACGTTGAACAGCTGCGGGAGTTCGTCTATCGAGTACCGGCGCAGCACTCCCCCCACCCGGGTCACCCTCGGATCGTGACGGACCTTGAACAGCAGCCCTGCGCCCTCGTTCTGGTCGGCGAGTTCGGCACGTGCCCGGTGGGCGTCGACGACCATGGTGCGGAATTTGAGGATGGTGAACTCGCGGCCGTCCTTGCCGACCCTGCGCTGGCGGTAGAAGGCCCCGCCCCGGCTGTCCGCCAGCACGAGCAGCGCGACGAACACCATCAGCGGCGCGAACAGCATCAGCAGCACCGCCGAGCCGACCCGGTCGACGACCGCCTTGATGGCCCGGCGGCCTCCGGTGAAGGCCGGCATGCTGACCCGCAGCAGCGGGATGCCGAGCACCGCGTCGACGTGCAGCCGCGGGCCGGCCACCTCCATCAGCACCGGCGCCACGACCATTTCGGCGTCGCTGCCTTCGAGGTTCCAGGCCAGCCGCTGCAGCCGGTCCGGTGTCCAGTGCGGGTCGGGTGTGACGGCGACGACGCGGTAGCCGTCGTGGTGGACGTGCTTGGCGACGTCCGTCAGCCGGCCGACGACCGGCACCCCGTCCAGCTGGTCGCCGTCGCGCCCGCGACCGTCCGGCGTGCACACGGCCTCAACGCGCCAGCCGATGTGCGGGAACTTGCGGGTCCGGGTGATCAGGTCGCGCACGGTGGCCGGGCTTCCGGCGGCGAGCACCGGTCTCAGGCACCGGCCTTCCTTTCGCTGCTTGTGCAGCCACAGGCGGAGCACATAGCGCGCGGTCATGGTGACCAGCGCGATCGCGGGGACGGCGACGAAGATCCAGAGCTTGATGTTGCGCGAGGTGAGGGCTATCCCGCCGAGCGCCAGTACGACGGTGGCCGCGAACAGTGAGCGTCCGAGTCTTCGGAATTCCTCGGCGCCCTGGCCGAGCACGGCCGGAGCCCACGCCCGGCCGACCGCAAGCGCCGCCAGCACCAGCAGCCAGGTGCCGAAGGCGAGTATCCCCCACTTCTCGTGCCAGTTGGCCGCGTCCCGGGCCCCGAAGAAGTTGCCTATCGCCTCCACCACCAAGGCGGTGGCCACGGTGTCGCTGGTGATCACGGTACGGCGGTACCGCTGTTCCCAGTCGTTCGCGGGCTGGCTGATCGCCTCTTTCGCCAGGCGCCCGCGCGCCGACGAAAAAGGGTCGACTATTCCCCCCTGCCGCACAGAAACCCCCCGGTCCCCAGTGATACGACGTGTTCGTCCAACACGACTGCCCCTCCCCCACGAGAGGCCCCCGCCTCCCGCACGTTTCCTCCCCTTGGGAGGTCCCCGCCCCCGCGATGCGCTGTCCCTTCCCGAGAGAGGCCCCCGCCTCCCGCGCACGACATCACGGCTACTGCAACCCCACCTGAACAACTCGCCCCGGCCGCAGCGGACTCACGTGCCCGGCCAGATTCTCGAGTTGCACGAAAGCCCCTCGAAACCTCGGATGCTCCCCGCACCCGAAGCCCCTCTCGGGCCCCAAGAATTGATCACCCCCACGTCGGCACCACAGACGCGGCTACTGGCCGTCTGCATCGCCGACCCATGGATCACCATTTGTCGCCTCGTGTCCCAGCATGCGAAGCAAGGTCAATCTAGACCATCGGAACCCGTCTGGAGAGAGGAACGTGTGGAATTTGTGCCCGAGATTTGAAGATGGCTCCAATGAATCGGTGACCGCCTGTGGGTGCCACGGCGACGCAGGACGTGCCTTGTGACCTGTGCTGCCGAGCGCAGAGGGGGTCTGTCCGGCGAGACTTCGTCGGTGAGCACCCGGCGGTGGTTGCGGGTGGGAGCGTTCGACGGCGCCCGGAAAACGGAATCTCACCGCCCTGTTCACGCAGGCAGACACCGAGGCCGCGCAGACTGCCCGCCCCCGAACCCCGGGGAAAGTCAAGGGTCACTTTCGGCAATCTGCGCCATGGAGTGCCGCGGCATGAGTACCGGCAGGACATCGCGACGTTGCCACTGACCTGTTCGACATGGCGTATCACCGCCAGGCGCTGCTTGGCCTCACGGTCAAGCGGCGGGGTGGGGTTGGACGTCGACATGTGGATCTCCGTAGTGGTCGGAGACCCAGGTGTCAACGATGATCGGCAGTTCTATATTGAGACGGCCCGCGGCGCTTCGCACCGACCAGCGGGCATCGCCTGCCGGACTGATGCGGAGTGGCCGTTGCGATGGCAGATCCGGCAACAGCGCCCGGAACGAAGGCAAGTAGGGACGAGAGCACGGGTATGTTCACAGACCTCTGTCCCGATGCGGCGGTGCCGAAGAACGCGGGGCGTGGTGAGCCCGCTGACCCGCGGCGTCCCGGCGATCAGGTCGGCGACCACAGTCGTTCGTGTACGGCCGAGACCGACCCCGCCGATCGGAGGGGGGGCAGTTGGCCGACCGGGGGGACACCTTCCGAAGTCCGGCGGATGGTCCACCGCCCCCCATTACCTTCTTCGTGGCCCCGCAATGGGGCTCCCGGCCTCTGGAGCTGGCATGACTTTCTCCCCCTGTCGATCGCATGGCCTGGGGGGGTGGTCCTACGTTGTTGATGGGTCGGATGGGCTGTCGTACGGTCCGGAGGATCCAGTGGCCCCGGGTATGGCTTGGGGGTGGTTGCCTTCGATGGTTCCTGTGACACCTGGCCGCCCGGGGCCGCACGACGACTCGACCACTGATGAGGAGCTGCGGGCATGGCGCCCAGCACCGCGGTGTCGATGTGACCTCCGCGGATCATGCCGAAGGACAGGGCCGAGTCGAAGAAGGACGCGCCGGGCAGGACGGTGACCGTCTCCTTGCCCGCGTTGATGAGATCCGGGTCGACCTCGTCGGCGGTCGGGTAACGGCCGGTGCCCAAGATCCCGTTCTCGGAGTGCAGCACCACCTGCACGCCGGGCGGGAGATGGCCTGGGATGAGGGTGGGCAGGCCGATGCCCAGGTTGACGTAGGAGCCGTCGGTGAGTTCGGCGGCGGCGCGGGCGGCCATCTGGTCGCGGGTCCACCCCCGGGGCGTGTCCGTCGTCGTGCTCATGCTCGTACCGTCCTCTTCTCGATCTGTTTGTCAGCGGCCTGAGCGGGGGTGAGCTCCACGATCCGCTGGACGAAGACGCCGGGGAGGTGGACGTCGTCGGGGCTCAGCTCGCCCGGTTCCACGAGCTCTTCGACCTCGGCGATCGTGATCCGGCCGGCCATCGCCGCGAGCGGGTTGAAGTTGGCCGCGGCGCGGCGGAAGACCAGATTGCCGTGCCGGTCCCCCCGCCAGGCCCGGACGAGGGCGAAGTCGGTGGTGATGGCGTGCTCCAAGACGTGCGGTCGGCCGTGGAAGTCGCGGGTCTCCTTGGGCGGGGAGGCCACGGCGACCGAACCGTCCGCCGCATACCTCCACGGCAGACCGCCCTTCGCGACCTGGGTACCCACACCGGCCGGGGTGTAGAAGGCGGGGATGCCCGCACCGCCGGCGCGCAACCGCTCGGCCAGTGTCCCCTGCGGCACCAGCTCCACCTCCAGTTCGCCCGACAGGTACTGGCGGGCGAACTCCTTGTTCTCGCCGACGTAACTGCCTGTCACGCGGGCGATCCGGCCGGCGGCGAGCAGCACGCCCAGCCCGCGGCCGTCCACGCCGCAGTTGTTCGACACGACCTGCAGGCCGGTGGCGCCCTGCTCGTGCAGGGCCCGGATCACCACTTCCGGGATGCCGCTGAGACCGAAGCCGCCGACGGCCAGTGACGCGCCGTCGGGAATGTCGGCGACCGCCTCGTCGGCGTTCGCGCTCACTTTGTTCACGGAAGTGGTCCTTTTCAGCCGGGGAGTACGGACGACCGGCCGCCGTCGACGGGGGTGGCGCCGGTGGTGCAGGACGCCTCGTCGGAGGCGAGGAAGACGGCCGCCTGACGACCTCCTGGGGAAGTCCGACGCGGCGGAGGGGGATGTTTCGGGCGATGGTCCGCATGGGATGGTCGTCGTCGGTGACGTCGAGCGGGCCGGGGGTGAGGGCCGTGCCGCCCGCCTGCGCGACGAGACGCTGGGTCTTGAGCGCGGACTCGTGCCGCAGGTCGCCGCCGACGACGATTGCGCCCTCGGCCGCGAACCGCAGCGTGGCCGCGCGTCCCTGGCCGCGGGTCGTGCCCGACATCAGGGCCACCTTCCCTTCCAGCGTTTCAATTCCCCTCCGGACTCGAAGCAGCCGAACCCACAGCAGCCGAACCCAGAGCGTCCGAGATGGACTTGACGCCGCCGTGCGCGGTGAGTCCGCCGTCGACCGGGATCTCGGCGCCGGTGATGAAGGAGGACTCGTCGGACAGGAGGAAGACCACGAGCGGGGCGACCTCGTCCACCGTGCCGGTGCGGCCGAGAGGTGTCTCGCGGATGTTCGCCTCACGGAAGGCGGGCGCGGCGGAGGTGGTCATCTCAGTCTCGATGAAGCCGGGGTGGATCGTGTTGACGCGGATGCCGCGCGGGCCCAGCTCCATGGCGGCGGTCTTCGACAGGCCGCGCAGTGCCCATTTGCTGGTTGTGTAGGCGACCGGGTAATGGCCACTGAGCGCGGCGGTGGAGCCGACGTTGACGATGGACGAGCCGGGCGGCATCAGCGGCGTCAGGTGCTGGATGCCCAGCAGCGGGCCGGTGACGTTGACGGCGTGGACGCGGGCGAAGTCGTCGGGGGTCACATCGCCGAGGCGGGCACGCCAGGTGATGCCCGCGTTGTTGACCAGGCCGTGCACCTGGCCGTACGACTCCCGCAGTTCGGCGGCCAGCTCCGCCCAGTGCTCCTCGTCGGTGACGTCGAGACGGCGGCAGCCGGGGGCCCGAGCCACGTCGGTGGCGATGACGCGGGCGCCCTCGCGGGTCAGGGCCTCGGCCTCGGCGGCGCCTTGGCCGCGCGCGGCGCCGGTGACGACGACGACCTTGCCGAGCAGCCTCTTGGGGTGCAGGTCGTTCACGGCCGCTCCCTGGTGCGGCGGCGGGCGGTCGGCAGCGGCTGCGGATCCCTGCCCGCTACCACGGTGTTGGAGACGGTGCCGATGCCCTCCACGGTGAGGGTGACGGTGTCGCCCGGCTTCAGCGGGGGCGGGGACTGCTCACCCCGGACGCCCCACAGCTCGGCGAGGCAGCCGCCGTTGCCGCAGGTGCCGGAGCCGAGCACGTCGCCGGGGCGGACGACGGTGCCCCGCGAGGCGTAGGCGACCATCTCCTCGAAGGTCCAGCTCATGTTGGACAGCAGGTCCTTACCGACGACCTCGCCGTTCACCGAGGCGGTCAGCGCCAGGCGCAGAAAGCCGTCGGTGTCGCGGTACGGCTCCAGTTCGTCGGCGGTGACGAGGTACGGGCCGAGGGTGGCGGCGGTGTCCTTGCCCTTGCACGGGCCGAGGCGGACCTGCATCTCGCGGGACTGCAGGTCGCGGGCCGACCAGTCGTTGAAGATCGTGTAGCCGATGATGTGGTCCCGTGCCCGCTCTGGTGTCAGGTCCCGCCCCTCCTGGCCGATGACGGCGGCGACTTCCAGCTCGAAGTCGAGGACTTCGCTGCCCGGCGGCACCGGGACGTCGTCGTGGGCGCCGATGACGGCGTACGGGTTGGTGAAGTAGAACGTGGGGGCGTCGTACCAGGCTTCGGGCACCCCGCCGACGCCGTCCACGGACCGCCGTACCCCTTCGACGTGCTCCTCGAAGGTGACGAAGTCCCGCACGGTGGGCGGCTCAAGCGGCGGCAGCAGTCGCACCTCGGAGACGTGAGGGCCCGGCGGGACGTCGAGCGTGGCGGCGCCGGCGTGCAGGAGCCCGCCGAGTCCGCCGGAGCGGATCAGCTCCATGAGCGAGCGCGCCCCAGGAACCGGGTGGAGGATGCCGTCCTCCTCCACGACGGCGACCCGGCGCTGGTGTCGATGTTCATAGGTGGCGAAACGCATGCACGGCTCCAGGCTCCGGCGGTCTTCGACAGCGGTGGGAACCGGGGACGCGGCAAGGGCGTCAGGGCGGTTGACAGGGCCACCGCGTCCCCGGGGTTCGAGGGGGGGTCAGACCGGTGGGGCGACGAAGCAGCCGCGGTCGACGTCGTTGAAGGACTCCTTGGCGACCAGTTCGTTCATGGGGTTGGCGGTGCCCCACTGGTCGGTGACCTCGGGCTGGGAGAAATCGTAGACGTGGGGGTGCCAGGTGTCCTCGTCCAGCAGCTCCAGTTCCGTCGTGTACTCGACGGTGTTGCCGTGCGGGTCCAGGAAGTACGTGAACGTGTTGTCACCCGCCAGGTGCCGGCCGGGGCCCCAGATCTTGCGGAAGCCTGCGCGGATCACGCGGCCCGAGCCGCGCATGTACTCGTCCAGGCCGCGCATCTCGAAGGAGACGTGGTGCAGGGAAGTGTGCGGGCCCTTCGCGATGGCCATCGAGTGGTGCTGGTTGGAGATCCTCATGAAGTGCATGACCTCGCCCATGTGCGGCGAGCTGAGCGTGTCCGAGTGACGGAAGCCGAGGTGGGTCTCGTACCACTCGCGGGTCCTGTCGAGGTCCGGCGAGTTCAGCACGACGTGCGACAGCTTGACCGGGATCGACTCCTTCTCTTCGATCTTGCGGTGCTGCCGTACGTCCACATCGGCGGACACTTCGATGGTGCGGCCGTCGACGTCGAAGAAGCGGAAGCCATAGCCGCCTCCGGGTGTGTCGATCTTGCCTGGCTGGGAAATCAACTGCACGCCTCCCGCGAGAAGTTGCTCGGCGAGGGCGTCCACGTCCTCGGCGGAGCCGGCGCCGTACGAGACGAGGTCGAGGCGCTTCTCCTCGGCCTTGCGCAGCCGTACCACGTACTGTTCGGGGCTGCCCTCGGCGGCGAGGAAGGAGATCCCGGAGTCCTCGGCGACCTCGGTCAGGCCCCAGACGCCGGCGTAGAAGTCGAGCTGCTTGTGGTAGTCGGGCACGGCGAGGTCGACGTGTCGCAGATGGGTGAGCAGGCGTGCGCTCATAGCGGGCTTTCCTCCTGTGCGGGGGTCAGGTCAGGCGCAGCAGCGTTGTCGCGTTGCCACCGCGCACGGCGTGGAAGTCGTCGTCGGGCAGGCGTGCGGCGCGCAGTGCGCCGACGGGGTCCTCGGTGCCCATGTCGAAGGGGAAATCGGAGCCGAGCAGCACACGGTCCGCGCCAGCCGCGCCGATCAGCGCCCGCAGGACGTGCGGGTCGTGGACGAGGGAGTCGAAGTACAGGCGCTTGAGGTAGCTGCCGGGGAGGTGGGCGCAGCCCGCGCCCGCGTCGGAGCGGGCCGACCAGGCGTGGTCGGAGCGGCCGATGTGGGTGGGCAGATAGCCGCCGCCATGCGCGGCGATCAGCTTCAGCTCCGGGTGCCGGTCCAGCACCCCGGAGAAGATCAGGTGCGAGAGGGCGACGGCGTTCTCGGTGGGCTGGCCGACGGTGTTGGACAGGTACCACTGGTCGAGGCGCTCGTCGAGCGTGCAGCCGAAGGGGTGCAGGAAGAGGATCGCGCCCGTCTCCTCGGCCCGCTTCCAGAAGGGTTCGTACGCAGGGTCGGACAGCTCGCGGCCCGGTGCGTGACTGGAGATCTCGACACCCAAAAGGCCCTGGTCCAGGGCGTGTTCGAGGGCCCGCACGGCCTGCTCCGGATGCTGGAGGGGGACGAGACCGAGCCCCCGCAGCCGGTCGGGCGCCTGTGCACAGTGCGCGGCCGTCGCCTCGCCCGCGAGCCGGTAGAGCTTCTCGGCCGTCTCCTCGTCCACCCAGTAGTGGTAGTGCGAGGGGGACGGGCTGACCAGCTGGACGTCCACGCCCTGCGCGTCCATCGCGGCAAGACGTAGGCGCACGTCGGTGAGGATCGGGACGCGTTCGCGGACCATGGGGCCGCTGACGGCCTGGGCCGCGGGCCCGTTGCGGCGGGCGTCGAGGGCCCTGGCCTCCGCCAGGCCCGGCAGGTCGGCCACCAGGGCCTCGACCTCGGGCAGGAGGAGGTGCGCGTGCACGTCCACCGTCCGAACGGTGTGCGCGTCAACGCTCGGCGAGGGGCGGGGATCGGGCTGGGGGCGTCTCCCAGCGGTAGCCGGGGCAGGGTGGGCCGTCACGGCAGCTCCCTGAGCACCGGCATGGTGGCGTCCAGCAGCCCCGGCACGTCACCGTGTACGCCGTCGAGCTGCCACTGTCCGATCTGCACCGACGCTTCGACGACCATCCGGACCCGTTCGATCCGCCGCTCGTAGTAGCGCGTGAGCAGTTCCTCGTCCCACACGGATCCGTCGGTCAGCAGCTGGGACAGCACCCAGGCGTCCTCCATGGCAATCGCCGCGCCCTGGGCCATCGTGGGCGGGCAGCAGTGCGCGGCGTCGCCGAGGAGGACGACCCGGCCCCGGTGCCAGGAACCCTCGACCAGCATCCGGTCGAACCAGGTGTAGTTCACCTGCGCCGGGTCGGTGATCGAGTCGCGGATCTCGTCCCAGGCACCGCCGTAGCCCTCGGCGAGGCGGCGCATCTCCTGTGCGTAGGACTCGGGCGGGATCGTGGCGCGGTCGCGGCTGGGCTCCACCAGATAGGCGTAGATCGTGTCCTCGCTGGTGGGCGTGTAGCCGGCGATGTAGCAGGGCCCGCCGTGGGAGAGGTCGCTGCGCTCCACTCCGGCCGGGCGGGGCGCCGGGACACGCCAGATGGCCATGCCGGTCGGCTCGGGTTTGACGTCGATGCCGATGGCGGCGCGGGTCGCGGAGTGCAGGCCGTCGGCGGCCACGACGAGGTCGTAGCTGCCCTCGGTGCCGTCACTGAACCGGACGGTCACTGACGTGTCGTCCTCGGTGAGGATCTCGGCGGTGGTGCCGAGCCGGACGTTCGCGCCGGATGCCCGGACGGCGTCGACGAGGATGCGCTGGAGCACCGGGCGCTGCATGCCCAGGGTGGCGGGGAGGTCGTCTCCGCCGGTGCGCAGGACGTCGCCGACGTGCAGCACGGTTCCGTCGGGCGTCGTCAGCCCCAGGGCGTCGAAGCCGAAGCCGTGCTCGCGCACCTCGTCCCAGACGCCGATCTCGCGCAGCACGCGCAGGGCGTTGCCCTGAAGGGTGATGCCGGAGCCGCGTACGTTCCAGTCCGGTCTGACCTCGACGAGGTCGACGTCGATGCCGGCCCGCCGCAGCAGCACGGTCATGACGTTGCCGGAGGTGCCCCCTCCGATGACCAGGACTCTCTTTCCTTCCATGGCCAACTCCTTTGTTGGGCAGGTCACTTGACGGCGACCGGATTGACGGGGGAGCCGACGCCTCCGGTGATGGGCAGGGGCGCGGCGGTGAGCCAGAACTCGTACACGCCGTCGGAGGCGCAGTCGGCCGCGAGAGCGTCGGGGTCCCACATCTCGCCGATCAGCAGGCCCATATTGGGAATGACGACCTGGTGCAGCGGCTGGAAGGCGCCGTCGAACTCGTTCGGCCGTACCTCGAAGCCCCACGTGTCGGTGGCGATCGCGGCGATCTCGCTCGCGTGCAGCCAGCCGGCAGTGGTGAAGGACAGCCCGGGAGAGTCGCCGCCCGCGTAGTCGCCCCAGCCCTCGCGGCGGGCGCGCGCCAGCCGCCCGGTCCGGACGACGACGATGTCCCCGCGGCCGACGGCCACGCCGTGCGCCTCGGCCGTCGCGGTCAGGTGTTCCTCGGTGATCGCGAAACCGTCGGGCAGTTCTCCGCGTTCGTCGCCGATCACCCGGCCGACGTCGAGGAGGACTCCGCGCCCGGCGACGTGCGGGGCCATGTGCTCGATGCCGGTGACCAGATCGCCGTCCGAGGTGACGGTCTTCGCGGCGTCGCGTCCGTTCCACGCCTTGCCGTGGTCGAAGATGTGCCCGAGCCCGTCCCACTGGGTGGAGCACTGCAGGGGCATCGCGATCACGTCGTCGGCGCCGCCGATGCCGTGTGGAAAGCCCTGGTTGCCCAGCGCCGCGTCGGTGCCCGTGTCCAGCATGGTGTGGACGGGGTTGGTGCGGCGGCGCCAGCCCTTCTGCGGCCCGTTCATGTCGAACGGCTGCGACAGCGAGAAGCTCACGCCCCGGCGGACCAGTGCCGCGCCCTCGCGGCGCTTGGCCTCGTCGAGGAAGTTCAGCGTGCCGAGCACGTCGTCCTCGCCCCAACGCCCCCAGTTGGAGTGCCGCTTGGCGGCTTCGTTGATCGCGCCCTCGGCGTCCGTGGGGTCGAGCGGGGCCGTCACGACGCGGTCCTCTCGGCGACGCAGCGGGTGCGCTGCGCGCCCAGACCCGTGATGGAGCCCTCCATGACATCGCCGTCGCGCAGCAGCCGTCCCCAGTGCATGCCGTTGCCGGCCGGGCTGCCGGTGAGCACCAGGTCGCCGGGCAGGAGCCGGGAGGCCTGGGAGATGTACGACACCAACCGCGCGACACCGAAGAGCATGTCCTTGGTGGACTCGTCCTGCATGGTCTCGCCGTTGAGCTTCAGCGTGACCCGCAGGTCACCCGGATCCGTGATCGACTCGGCGGGCACGATCCAGGGGCCGAGCGGGGTGAAGCCGGGGGCGTTCTTGCAGCGCAGCCAGTCGGTGCCGATGGCCTTCATGTCCCGGCGGAAGACGGTGGCGCGGTCGGTGAGGTCGTTGGCGATGGTGTAGCCGGCGACGTGCCCCAGGGCCTCCTCGACCGTCACCCGGTGGGCGGGCTTGGCGATGACGGCCGCCAGCTCCAGCTCCCAGTCGGGCTGTTCGGCCCAGTCAGGGAGTACGACGTCGTCGAAGGGGCCGGTGATCGCGCTCGGCAGGCCGGTGAACACGTACGGCAGGTCCTCGGCCGCCCGCCGGTCCATGACCGCGGCGATCTCGGCGCGCGCCTCCTCCACGGTGCGGGGGTCGTCGGGGGAGCGGTGGGCGACTTCCAGGTCGATCACATGCTGCCGGTAGTTGGCGCCGGACTGGAAGACCTGACGGGGCTCAACCGGCGCGTGCGCCCGCAGGTGCTCCAACGTTCGCCAGTCGGCCGTCTCGTCGGCCGCGAGCTCGTGCAGGCGGGGAAGCATCTCGTCCCAGCGCTCGAGGATCCCCCGGGTCGTCAGGGCCGGCTCTCCGAGGGCCGTGGGAAGATCCAGCACGCGCCCCCCAGGGATCACGAGACCGGAGAAAGACGCCTGGTCAGGGGCGGAGAAGACGCCAAGAGCGAAGGGTCCGGAGAAGGACGTGGAAGCGGCTGCGGGTTTCACGGGAATGTCCTCCAGATTGCGGTGCGACCAATGTGACCCCCACCGCGTAATCTGGGAAATAGATTCTTTAGATGTTGATCATCTGTCGTGCAAATGTTGCTGCCGCAAGCAGCCTCGCTCTGGAGGCGTCGTGTCCGTGTCCCTCTCCGGCCTCGATCTCAATCTCGTCCTGTCCCTGCGGGCCCTGCTGGAGGAACGCAACGTCACCCGCGCCGGGCAGCGCGTGGGGCTCAGCCAGCCGGCGATGAGCGCGGCCCTGGCCCGCCTGCGCCGCCACTTCGACGACGACCTGCTCGCACGCGTCGGCAAGCAGTACGAACTGACCGCCCTCGGCCGCGCCCTGCTGGACCGCACCTCGACCGCCTGCGACCTGCTGGAACGGGTCTTCAGCAGCAGGGCCGACTTCGCCCCGGGCAGCGAGGAGCACGAGTTCACCCTGCTCACCTCCGACTACGCCCTCGCCGTGTTCGGCGCCGAGCTCGCCCGGATCGTGCACGCCGAGGCCCCGGGGGTACGGCTGCGCTTCCAGCGGACGCCCATCGACGTCACGGAGGACACCGCACCGCTGCTCAGCACGGCCGACGGGCTTCTGATGCCGCACGGCATCATCAGCGGTTTCCCCGCCGTCGACCTGTTCACCGACCGCTGGGCCTTCCTGGTGGCCGAGACGAACGACGAGGTCGGCGACCAGCTGACCATGGACGACCTGGCACGGCTGCCCTGGGTCGTCTACCAGCGCGCCTACGACGCTCCGGCCGCCCGGCAGCTGAGCATGCTCGGCGTCGATCCCCGCGTGGAGATCTCCGTCGACAGCTTCCAGGCGCTGCCCTTCCTGGTTGCAGGCACCCGCCGGATCGCCCTGGTACAGCAGCGCCTGGCCGAGCTGCTGCGCGGCGTGGCCGCCGTACGCCTCATGGAACCGCCCTACGGGGCAGTCCCTCTGCAGGAGGCACTGTGGTGGCACCCGGTGCACACCCACGACGCGGCCCACATCTGGCTGCGCGAGACCGCGGCCCGCGTGGGAGCGGAGCTGGCCGCTTCCGAGCCCGGCCGTATCGCCACGGTCGCACCGAGATAGCGGGCTCCTACAGGTGCCCGGCATCCAGACCCCGGATGATCCACATCTTCGATATCGATCGGATGAGGGCTAGGCAGGACCTGCCCCTTGGCCCATAGTCGTCTCAACCCGGCGCCGGAGCCGCACCATCACCCGCTGGCCGGGACCGCGCAGGCGCCCGGCGCGCCTGCCCGCCGCGACGCCCGGCAGTCATCGGCGCCCCGCTCCGAACCTGCCACCGGTACCGGGCGGCCCGACCACGACGGCCGCACCCCCCGTTCCCCTCCCGACCCGCCACGTGGAGTTCCCGCATGCCTGCACCCGTGCCCCCGCTCCCGTCCCCGACGCCCACAGCCGTCGAGGACACCCCGACCGAGCAGGCAGTGTCCGGCCCCGGCCACCGGCTTCGCCTCACGCTGCTGATGGCTGGAAGCTGCCTGCCCATCCTGGGCGCCGTACTCATCGCCCCGGTCCTGCCGCAGATGCAGGCCCACTTCGCCGACGTGCCGGGCGTCAACGCGCTCGTCCCCATGGCCCTGACCATCCCCGCCCTCTCCCTGGCGCTGCTGGCCCCCTTCGCCGGCGTCATCGTCGACCGGCTCGGACGCAAACGCCTGCTCGTCGTCTCGACCGTGGTGTACGCGATCCTCG
This sequence comes from Streptomyces sp. NPDC051172, assembly GCF_040682555.1. Lineage (NCBI taxonomy): Bacteria > Bacillati > Actinomycetota > Actinomycetes > Kitasatosporales > Streptomycetaceae > Streptomyces > Streptomyces sp. NPDC051172. The sequence continues at coordinate 32,607 of NZ_JBFBBE010000016.1, read as the reverse complement.
GCACCGCCCCCCTGTGGCTGGACTCCCTCGGCGCCATCGTCGCCAGCCGCGCCCTCGTCGGTGTCGCCGAAGCCGCCATCATGACCTGCAGCACCACGCTGATCGGCGACTACTACTCCGGCCGGCAACGCGACCGCTACCTCGCAATGCAGACGATGTGCGCCTCGATCTCCGCGACGGCCTTCTTCGTCCTGGGCGGCGCCGCCGGATCGGCCGGCTGGCGCATGCCGTTCTGGGCCTACGCCGTGAGCCTGCTGCTCGCCCCCGCCATGGCCGCCTTCCTGCCCCAGCCCCGACCGGCCCACCGGCCGAACGAGCCCTCCCCCACCGCCTCGGAACCGACGGAGCAGGCGCTCAAGCGGCCCTTCCCCTGGCGTCCGCTGGCAGGCACGTGCGCGCTGACCGTCTTCGGCGCCATCCTCTTCTACACCGTCCAGGTGGAGATGGCGTTCCTCCTGGACGACATGGGCGTGAGCAACTCCGGCGTGATCGGACTGGCCACAGCCAGCTCCAGTGCCGCGGTCGTGGTCGGCGCCGTCGTCTTCGCCAAGGCCGGCCGCAGCCCGCAAGTCTGGCTGCCCACCGCCTTCGGCCTGTGCGCCCTGGGCTTCGCGGTGATCTGGCTCGCCCCCAACCCGGTCGTCCTGACCATCGGTGCCGTGATCAACTGCCTGGGCAGCGGCATCATGCTGCCGAGCCTGCTCACCCTCGCCATGTCCAAGCTCGACTACGCCGACCGCGGCCGCGGCACCGGACTGTGGACAGGCTCCTTCTTCCTCGGCCAGTTCATCTGCCCGCTCGTGGTCCTCGCACTCACCTCAGCCGTCGGCACCCTGGCGAACGCCCTGGGCGTCCTCGCCCTCGCCGGGACCGTCGCCACCGCCGCACTCGGCCTCACCGCCCGGCGCCGCCGGACGGAAGCCACCCCGGAACCGATCCGCCAAATGGCGGGCTGACCTGGCGCGGCGCCGATCCACCACGAACACCCGTCGAGATCGGCATCGCGGACATCCCCGCGATGCCGATCTCCACCCGTTGCACCGGAGAAACGAAAGATGCCGACCCTGATCGCCGCCATCCGTCGCAATCCGGCATGACGCACCAGACGTTCCTGCACTACCTCCAACACGTGCACAAGTCTCTGGCCGCCGCGAACCCTCTTCGGATTCGGCGCTGACTCTGCTGCCCAATTCCGTGCGGGGTGACGATGGGCGCGGGATGATCGTCCGTGCGGCTGTTGTCCTGTCGTGCGGCCGCGGGGATGATGCGGGTGTCGATGCGGCCGAAGGGGCTGCCGGAGGTCGCGGTGCAGACAGCGGCGGTGGCCCTGGGCGGCGTTCCCGCAGGGGAGCCTGGCAATCCGACTCTGCCATCGACTGCACGATGCCCAACTTGCGGCAGGCTCGCTTGAACTTCCGGGAGCAGTATTCGCTGCCCCCCTGTCGGTGTGCATGATCACGCCGCGGACGTCGCCGCCCCGGGTGGCGTCCTCGCACGGCTTCCTGTGCGTCACTCCGCGCGGTTCCCGGACGCCCACTGGGTAACCCAGGCTCGTCCGTAGTCGTTTCCGTGCGGTGTGCGCACCACCGTGTGGATGTGGAACGGGCGTGGGGTGTCATAGTCCAGGAAGACCCCGCAGTGGTGGTCGAGCTCGACGATGATGACCGGTGACTGGACGCGGAAGTAGAAAACGTCGCCAGGCCGGTGGCCACCGATCCAGCACCACCACGTGTCCTGGAGATGGTTCCGGATCTGCCGCATCCTGGCGGCACGCGGCCCCTCAGGGAGCACGGAGAGGAACTCCTCGACGACCTCGAAGACCAGTTCCTGGGCGCGCTCGGGCATCTGCGCCACGGGTGTGCCTTCGAAGGGGATGACCCGGTTGTCCTGGAAGGCGCCGGCGAGGTGTCGCTCGTCGCCGGGGTGGACCCGGCCTTCGGGCATGGCCGGGTCCACCATCTGGTGGAAGAGGACCGCTGCGGCGCGCTGGTCGTCCGGCAGCAGGTTCATCAGCTCCAGCGCAAGTTCGGCGCGTCGCTGGAACGGACGGCCGGACCCCGCGTACTCGCCCTCGTCGATCTGGTCGGGTTCGGCGCCCAGGAACAGTGGGCTGATCGTCATGTTCCCGTCGACGACCAGACAGTTCACGGCCGCGTGGTGCCCGTACAGCTGCCATCCCCACGGCTGTTCGGAGTCCGGGGTGCCGTAGAGAGCGATGTTGTAGCTGAACTCGTTGAGGATCTTCGGCAGGTCCACGACCTCGCCGAGGAAGCCGTTGATCCGCATCATCTGCCGCACCAGCGCGTAACCCTCGGGGCTCAGCGAAGCCTCGACCAGGGCCAGTGCGGCCCGCTGGACCGGCAACGGCTGGAATTCCAGCCGCAACCCGGTGTCGAACTGCATGAACTCAGGGTTGGCCCAGGTTTGCCATTCGGGAGCGTCGACCGGATAGCACAGTCTTTCGCGGTCGGCGTCGGAGACGACGTCGACCAGATGCTGTGCCGCCTTCCGCATCTCGTCGACCGGCGCCCGTTCGTCGGGCCGGGCAGTCTCGAGTGGATGAAGCTCGGGGTGAACATCGCCGTTCTCGCTGACCCCGCGGAACGGCGCGAGGTAGAGCGGTTCCCAGCCGTTGATGAGACCACCCGTGAACTCGTCCTGCTTGGCGGCCTCCCGGTAACCGTAGGCGTCGAGACCCCGGATGCCGGACAGTCTCGGATGATCGTGGGGGAACAGGTACTGACGGTATTCCGAACTGCCCATGGGGTCCTCTCCTGGCTACGCTTTGACCTGGTGTCGCGCCACGGCGTCCATCACAGCTGCCTCATCGGCTGCCGCTATCGCCTCAACGAGGTCGCGGTGGACCTCGTACCTTTCCTGCTGGTACTCGTGCTCGACGCCACGATCCCCCACCACCATGGACGTGCTGGCGGTCAGATGACCGAGTGTTCCGATGTAGACGGCGCGGGCCATCTCGTTCGGGCAGATCTGCGCGATGCGTTCGTGCAGGGTCCAGTTGCCCTGCATGAAGTCCTGCCACGACGCAGCCGTCTCCATCCGCGCCAGGCAGCGGCGCAACGCGGACACGTCACGTCTGGTGCGGCAGCGAGCGGCGGACAGGTCGATGAGCGACTCCAGATGCTCTCGCAGCTCGATCGCGTCCAGGACCGTGGTCGGCTGCTCCTGAATGCTCAGCAGGGTGCGCCGCAGCCGGACCACCGGAGTGCTCGCGGCGACGAACAGGCCACCGCCGCGGCCGGGCCGGATTTCGAGCACGCCCCGGTCCCGCAGCAGCCGGACGGCCTCCGACACCGTGGCACGGGCGAAGCCGGTCTCCTCGCGCAGGTGGTCCAGCGTGCCCACCGGGTCACCGGGCTGCAGCCCCTGGGCGATGACGCGTTCACCGATGTGGTCCGCGAGCAGGTCGGCCCGGGAGCGTGCGGCGGTGACACCTCCGAAGCCGTCGAAGGCAACCGGGCCGTGGGGGGCCGCCGCCCTCTCGGGTTCGGGTCCGGATGCGTGTGAGCTGCTCATCGACCCGGCCGGATGTTCACTGGTCATGGGTCACCGGTTCTGGGGGAAGCCAAGGTCGATGCCGGCGTGGCTCGGGTCCAGCCAGCGGGTGGTGATCACCTTGCCCCGGGTGAAGAACTGGATGCCTTCGGTGCCATGCGCGTGCGCGTCGCCGAACAGCGAGTTCTTCCAGCCTCCGAACGAGTAGTACGCCATCGGCACGGGAATCGGAACGTTCACGCCGACCATGCCGACCTCGATCTCGTTCTGGAAGCGCCGGGCCGCTCCTCCGTCGTTCGTGAAGATCGCGACTCCGTTGCCGTAGGGGTTGCCGTTGACCAACTCGATGGCTTCCTCGTAGGTGTCGACACGGACCACCGACAGGACGGGACCGAAGATCTCGTCTGTGTAGACGCTCATGTCGGGGGTCACATGGTCGATCAGGGTCGGACCGAGCCAGAAGCCGCCGGCATCACCCCGCGGATCGATCAGCCTGCCGTCGACGACGATCCGCGCGCCCGACGCCTCGCCGGCGTCGACGTAGTCGGAGACGCGGTCCCGGTGCTCGCGTGTGACCAGCGGCCCCATGTCGCACCCGAGGGTGCCGTCGCCGGTGACGATCTTGGCGGCCCGGTCGGCGATGCGGGCCACCAGGTCGTCGGCGATCCCGCCGACCGGAACGAGTGCGGAGATGGCCATGCATCGCTCTCCGGCGGAGCCGAACCCCGCGTTGATCGCGGCGTCCGCGGCCAGGTCGAGGTCGGCATCGGGGAGCACGATCATGTGGTTCTTCGCGCCGCCGAGCGCCTGGACCCTCTTGCCGTGTGCGCTGCCCGTCTCGTACACGTACTGGGCGACCGGTGTCGACCCGACGAAGGAGACCGACTTGATCCGCGGGTCGGTGAGCAGTGTGTCCACCGCGATCCTGTCACCGTTGACGACGTTGAAGACGCCGTCGGGCAGTCCGGCTTCCTTCCACAGCCCGGCCAGCCACAGCGCGGCCGAGGGGTCCTTCTCGCTCGGCTTCAGCACGACGGTGTTGCCGCAGGCGATGGCAATGGGGAAGAACCACATCGGCACCATGGCCGGGAAGTTGAACGGGCTGATGACGGCGACCGGTCCGAGCGGCTGCCGAACCGAGTGCACGTCGACGCGAGTGGAGGCGTTCTCGGAGAAGCCTCCCTTGAGCAGATGTGCCAGGCCACAGGCGAACTCGACGACCTCCTGGCCGCGCGCGACCTCGCCGAGGGCGTCGTCGAGCACCTTGCCGTGCTCACTCGTGATGATCGCGGCGAGCTCGTGCTTGCGACTGTTCAACAGCTCCCGGAACGAGAACAGCACCTCGGTGCGGCGAGTCAGCGAGAGGTCGCGCCACTTGGGAAACGCCCGGTCCGCGGCGCTGATCGCCGCCTCGGTGTCCTCCTGATCCGCGAGCGCGACCCGCCGCAACACTTGGCCTGTGGCCGGATTGGTCACCGGTGCGGTCCGGCCACCGACACCGGCCCGGAGTGCGCCGTCCACCCAGTGCTGCACAAGGTCCGGCGCCAGCGCGCCGCCGGCCGCGGCTGCGGTTGGGTCGCTGTTCATGCGATTCCTCACTCTTTCGAACGATGCTGGATGCGCGGGGGCTGGGGGGCTGGGGGGAGAAACCGATCGCAACGGCGCTACTCGGCCCTGGTTCCGACGATGGGCGTCCGCAGTACGCCGAGCTTGTCGACCTCCACCTCGACGACGTCACCGTCGGTGAGGAGCCACGGCGGGTTCCGGACGTACCCGACCCCTTCCGGGGTTCCGGTCGCGATGACGTCGCCGGGGTGAAGCGTGAACGTCTTGCTGATCAGGGCGAGGATGTCCGCGACGTCGAAGATCATGTCCTTGGTGTTGCCGTCCTGGACGGTGACGCCGTTGACACGGGTGCGGACCCGCAGGCCGTCGCGCAGGTCGCCGACCTCGTCCGCGGTGACGATGGGGCCCATGGGGCCGCTGCAGTCACCGTTCTTGCCCAGCGTCCACTGCGCGGTGAGCTTCTGCGCACGTCGCGCGGTGAGGTCATTGAACGTCGAATATCCCAGGACCGCCGCACGCGCCTCCTCGGGACTGGCATCCCGCAGGGGGCGTGCCACGTAGGCGGCGACCTCCGCCTCCCAGTCCAGGCCCTCCTCGCCCGTGGGTACCGGGGCGGGTATGTCACCGACCGACAGCGACGGCGTCCAGCGGCCGAACAGAGTCGGGTACTCGGGAACGGAGTGGGCGCCCTCAGCGGCATGCGCCTTGTAGTTCAGCCCGACGCAGATCACGCGGGCGGACTGGGGGACAGGGGGCCTGAGGGTGGCACTCCCGGCGGCGACCGAGGCACGGGCGTTCTTCGACAGCCACTTCTCCGGTGCTGTCCAGAACTCGTCGATGGTGGTGAGGACATGCAGCGTGTCCCCTTCGGCGCGAGCGATGCTGGGGGTGGTGATCTCTGGCGTCGTCAGTCCGACGAGCTTCATGGTTGTCCTCTCAGGTCGAGACCGGCACCTGAGTCAGCGTGCCGTCAGGTGCTGCAGCAGAAAGGCCGCGGTCATCGCGATGTGGTCGGGGCGGTCGAACGTGTGCGACTCGTGTCCGGCACCGCCGAGGGTGACGAATGTGCTCTGCGCCCCGGCCCTCACCAGCGCTTCGTGCAGAGTGGCGCTCTCATGGATCGGGGTGATGCGATCCCGGTCGCCGTGAACGATCAGGAACGGCGGCTCGTTGCCGGTGACACGGCGGCGTGGACTGGCCGCGGCGACGAGTTCGCCACCGGCGGACGGATCCTCCAGGTCGAGGAACTGCTTCTCGAAGGGAGGCGCGAGAACTTCCTTCTCCAGCCAGCTGCGCTGGGAGTTGGACTGAAGATCGCTCTGTCCGAACCAGTCGACGACGACGTCGACCCGGGCGCGGGCCGGGTCGACACCGCCGACGAGTTCGGCGTCGTCGTTGGTGACGCCGAGCATCGTCGCGAGGTATCCCCCCGCGGATGCTCCCCAGACGCCGACCAGCTCGGTCGCCAGTCCGAGAGCGGAACCCCGCTCCCGCAGCCACGCCACGGCGCGCTTCGCGTCATGGACCTGTGCGGGGTAACGATGGTCGGGCACGAGCCGGTAATTCGCCGATGCGACCGCGACACCGTGACTCGCCAACCGCTCCAGGCGCTCCTTGGAGTCGGCGGTCTTGTCCCCGACCTGCCAGCCGCCGCCGTGCAGATACAGGACAACGGGCACCTCGCCCGGGATGTCCGGGCGGTACAGGTCGAGCTTGTGGAGGGGGTGCTCCCCATAGCTCAGGTCGGAGGTGGTGGTTACTCGGTAACTCACTGCGTGGGGCTCCTCATCGGATCGGGGTCCGGGGTTTCGACGGCGACGGCAACGCGGCGAGGCACGGTGCCGGCCGCGCGACCCGGGCGGGCATGGTGCAAGGACCCCTCAGGCCGGCGCCACCGACGACCGGGCGGTTTCGGTGAGCTGCAGCAGTGCCGCGAGCTCGGAGACCAGACCCGGGATCCGCTCGTGCGCGGCGACGCCGAACACGTACCAGTCGGGCCGCATGAGATACCCGTCGACACCGTGCCTGTCGAGGAAGCCCGTGTAGACGCCGTCGAGGTCCTCCGCGTAGGCGGGGTCGCTCGCGTCCTCAAGGACCAGCAGAGCGCAGCCGATTGCCGCCAGCGCACTGCGCTGGGCCTCGTCGAGGTCGGGGCGGCGGCGCACCACCAGCTGGAATCCGTGCCCGATCACGTCGTCCCCACGGCCTTCGGTGCCGAGCCGGCGCAGTCGCCCCTGGGGGGCCAGCGACCCGGTGACCTCGGCCTGGCCCTCACCGGGCGATTGGTGTACGACACCGTGGTCGAGCTTGGGGAACGGCGGCGGCGGAGGCGTGAGCCCGTTGCGCATCGCGTAGTTGCGCTCCGCGGCCTTCTCCGCGTCGATGATGTTGACGACCTCGGCGAGGTGGTGGCTGGTGAAGACCAGTGCGGAGACGTGCGGCTCGCGCTCGGTCTGGTATTCGTCGAGGAGGGAGTCGTCGGCCACGCCCCTGAGAACCAGGTCGAGCTTCCACGCGATGTTGCGACCGTCGCGGATCGCCGAGCAACCGCCCTGGCCCATGTAGGGGGTCATGGTGTGTGCCGCGTCTCCGGCGATGAAGACCCGGCCCTTGCGCCAGTCGGCCGCGACGCGTGTGTAGTAGTGGTACACGACCTGTCGGCAGATCGACAGAAAGGACTCGTCGAGGCCGTGGTTGTCCTTGAGGAAGGTCCACGCGACCTCGGGGTCGTGCATCTGCTCGTCGGTCTCGCTGTCGTCCACCCGCATTTCGAACCGCTGTCGAGTGGTGCCCAGGGGCATGTACATGTGAGGCCGCTTCGGGTCCATGATCATGATGAGCTTGTTGAACTTCTCGGGCAGCGGCCGCAGCACGTTCATGTCGAAGTTCAGCCAGCGCTCGTGCATGTCGTAGTCGTGCATCTCCATGCCGGCCGCCTGTCGGACCGTGGAGTTGGTGCCGTCCGCGCCTATGAGGTACTTGGTGCGCACCGTACGGAGCTCGGCCTCGTCCGTGGAGCCCTTGGGGCGGACGGACAGCTCGACGTGGTCCTCGTGCTGTTCGAGTCCCACGACCTCGACGCCGAAGTTCACCTCGACGTTGGGCAGTTCGGCGACCCTGTCGCGCAGGGTCTGCTCCACGTCGGGCTGGAAGATCGAGTAGTGCGCCTGGAAGCCGCCCTGGACGCCTCGCCAGTCCAGGGTGAGCAGGGGGTCGGCGTCCGCGTCACCGAACGCGCAGGACTCCAGGACGACGGCGGTGCTCAGTGCCTCGTCGATGCTCTTGCCGGTGGCCTGGACGGTCCGGCATGCCTCTCCGTCGAATGTGACCATCCGGGGCAGCGGGTACAGTTCGCGCTGCCGCTCGAAGACGGCCACCCGATGGCCACCGATGCCGAGCGTCGCGGCGGCGACCTCCCCAGCGGGACCGAAACCCACGACCACGATGTCGTAAAGATCCACCGGTTCCACTTCCTTCTCCTTGGCTTCAGCGGGTCCAGCACCTCTTAAAGCGCCGAACCGTTCTAATGTTTTGGCAGTGTGAGTAGTCATGTTCGGTACCGTCAAGGGGTATGACGAACCGGTTTTGGGGGGTTTCAGGGAGTTGGCGACGGCCCGGTAACGATGGCCCGTCGGGTGCGGTCGGGAAGGTCGGCAGGGCGTGGCTCGTCATCGGGTCACCACGGGAGCTCGATCGCCGGGGTCGGCCAGAACCCGCCGTTGGCCTCCACGACACCGGTGACGTAGTCGCGCGACTCCTCCAGGCGACGGCTCACGCTGCTCCAGTCGGCGACCAGCCGCCCGTCGCGCTTGAGGACGCGTCCCGCCACCATGACGGTGTCGATGTTGCCGGGGTGGGCCTGGGAGATGACGGTGGCGTACGGGTTGTTGACCGGAGCGGTGTTCACATCGGTCCCGCGCACGACGATGATGTCGGCCTGCTTGCCGGCGCGCAGCGATCCGGTCCGTGAGTCGATGGCGAGCGCCTCGGCCCCCCACAGGGTCGCGGCCCGCAGCATGGTCTCCGCGCTCGGGGGGACCGACGCCGGCGCACGGCCGGCCCGCATCCCCTCGTCGGCGCCGAAGAGCCGGCCGACCTGCATGGCGGTGCGGGCCTGACTGAGCAGACTGCCGGACACCGAAGTGGTCACGTCGCAGCCGAAGCTGCAGTGCCCGCCTGCCGCGATAGCCCGTTCGGTGACGGGCCGGCCCATGCCCAGTGCCATCTCCGCCTCGGTGCACACCGCGACATGCCCGCCGAGGTCGAACAGGCGCCTGAGCTGCTCATGGGTGGCGTAGTTGAGGTGGACCCACACGATGTCGGGGCCGTGCAGCCCCGCTTCTTCGAACACGGCGAGGTCGTCGACCGGGTCGTGGAACAGGATGGCGAGGCCGTTGGTGGTGCTGCGCAACCCCATTTCCCTGACTCCGGCGAGCTCCCGCGTGATGCGCTCGACGCCGACCTCGGGCAGGTCCGACAGTGCGACACCGAGGGTCACCAGGGCGTCGTCGGCGTGCAGGCGGTTCTCGCGCAGCTGCCTGGTGAGCCCGAGCAGTCCCTCGACGGTGAGCAGATCGGGGTGACGGCCCGGCATGTCGGAGTAGCCGAGAGCGAACTGGCTGCGGATGCCGGACTCGGTGGTGCCGTCGATCGCGGCGTGAGCGTGGTCGGGGGTGACGACGGCGTGACAGAAGTCGAGGACGGTGGTGACCCCCGCGTCGATCGCTTCGAGCATTCCGGCGAGATTGCCGACCGCGATGTCCTCCGGCCGGTACGCCGGGGAAGCCTGGAACCGGATGCTGCGGAAGTAGTCCTTGAGTACCGAGTCGCCGGTGACGCCGCGCATGCCGGACTGCCAGACGTGGCGGTGCGTGTCCACCAGGCCGGGCAGGACGAGGGAGCCGGTGGCGTCGATGGCGTTCGCGTCGACGGTACCGAGATCCGTCTCGACGGCGACGATCTCGTCGTCCTCGATCAGGACGTCGGCAACCTGCGGCGCGTCTCCGGGCTCCATGGTGAGAACGGTGCCCCCGCGGATCACAGTGCGCGCCATGACTCCTCCAAACTGCCATAATGGTTATTACTTTTAGCGTCAGCCTGCTGGCATGTGATCCCAAAGTCAAGGGACGGGTCTGCTGCTTTTGCGGCGTGATTGCTCGCCGCTCGCCAGACGCGGGCGGAAGCGCCGACCGCCGAGATCGAGGAGCGGATGAGACCAGTTGAGTCGCACCCTGTGGTCTGTTCGGCACGGTGGACGGCATGCGCGCCGGGTCGTGTTTCGCCCGGTCGACCATGAGCGGGGCGGTACCTCTCTCAGCGACCACGGCATTCCGGTGGGCGTCGAAGCGGCCCGGTATCGAACCTCGGCGGACATCGTCGACCCGCGCCGCGGCGTCAGACAGCCGGCGCGAGCGGGCGGTGACGCCGGCATCCGGCTCCGCGCGACCGGGCGCCGCACAAGCGCATTGCCGCGATCACCCCGAACCGGTCGCTCGGCACCACCTGTGTCGGCACGCTGCGGTACATCGTCGACGGGACGTTCGGCCGGGTGCTCAGACATGCGGCGGTGAATCGGGCTGGGCAGCACCGGTGTCCCCGGCTGTTCCCGGGCGCAAGCGCTCGAGCAGTGCGCTGAGCAACGTGCGCTTGGTGCCGCGCCTCGCCGGGCTGGCGTAGGCGGCCATTCCGACGGCCAGCAGCAGCGAGGCGCCGTTGAAGGCGTCGGGGATCCATACCGGGGCACCGGCAAGCTGGAGACCCTTGACACCGACAGCGAGGACGTAGACGGCGAGGACGGCACCCCACACGTTGAACCGCCCGCCCCGAAACTGGGTGGATCCGAGAAACGCCGCGGTGAACGCGGGCAGCAGATAGCTCGGTCCGACCGTCGGGTCGGCGTTGGCCAGCCGCGCGGTGACCAGGACGCCGGCCAGGGAGGCTATCGCACCGCACGCCATGAGGGAGCCGACGATGATGGCCGACGTCTTCACACCGGCGAGACGGGCGGCGTCGATGTTCCCACCGGTCGCGTAGATGCGGCGTCCAAGCGGAGTGCGCTCCAGGACGTACCAGACCATCAGCGCGACGAGGACGAGGGCGATGACCGGGTAGGTGACGCCCTGGAGCGTGTTGGTGCCGAGGTCCGCGAAAGGCTTGGGAAGGTTCAAGATCTGCCAGCCGTCGGAGACGGCGGTGACCAGTGCGGCCAGCAGCGAGCTGACGCCGAGGGTCGCGATGAACGAGTCGATGCGGGCCTTCACCACGAGCACCCCGCTGACCAGGCCGATCAGGACACCGGCGAGCAGCGCCGCGAGAATCGAGAACAGCACTCCCCTGCCCTGGTCGACCAACAGGTAGCCGACGATGATGCCGGCGGCGCCGACCTGGTAGCCGACGGCGAGGTTGAACACCCCGGCGGCCAGCGGGATCACCAGGGACACGGCGACGAGCCCGACGATCGCCTGGCTGTCGAACAGGGTCCGTATGGTCGTCTCGGTGTAGAAGGTGTCGGGAATCCACACCGCGAAGATGAGGAGCAGTGCGGCGAGGATGTAGACGGCACTGACATTGCGGAACGACAGCGCGGTCAGCACGCGGTTTGCGGTGGCGGCGCCACCGATGGCAGGGGCGACCCGGTTATCGTCGGCCGACGCCTTTTCGACGGTGTGGCTCATGTGAGGCTCTCCTTGGCCGCTCTCGGCGTGCGTGTATCGGCGGGTCCCGTGGCGAGGGTGTGGCGGATGAGGGTCTTCTCGGTGAGCTGCTCGCCGGCCAGGACGGTGGTGAGGATCCCGTCGGCGAGGACGGCGACGCGGTCGCACAACGTCACCAGCTCCTTGGTGTCCGAGGACGCGACGAGCACGGCGGCTCCGGTTGCCGCGGTCTGGCGGAGCAGGTCGTAGATGGCGGACTGCGCGCCGACGTCGACCCCCTGGGTGGGCTCCTCGAGGAGGAGTACTTTCAGGTCGGTGCGCATCCAGCGCGCCAGGACGATCTTCTGCTGGTTGCCGCCGCTGAACTGGGCGAACAGCCGTTCAGGCTGGCCGGGGCGTACGGCGGCTCGGTCGAACCAGCTCTCGACTTCCGTGCGTTCGCGCCGACGGCCGATCGCACCCCACGGCCGACGTAGGCCCCGGAAGCTCGGCAGGGTGAGGTTCTCCCGGCCCGTGAATCCGAGGAACGCGGCGTGTCGGTGGCGGTCGGCGGGCACCATGCCCATACCGGCGGCGATGGCATCACGGGGGCTGTTCGGCCTGACCGGGTTTCCGTCGACGGCGACACCGCCGCCCTGGAGGTCCCTCGTGCCGTAGACGACGCCGAGCAGCTCTTCGATGCCGGACCCGATGACACCGCTGACCCCGACGATCTCACCGCCCCGGACGTCCAGGTCGATCCCGCGCAGCCGCTGCCCGCGCAGATCGCGGATCTCCAGGCGGGCCTGGGTGTCGTCGACGCCCTGCTGTACGGCCGGCGCCGGTTCGTCCGCCACGTCGTGTCCGGCGATGAGTTCGACGAGGTCGTGCGCGTCGAACTCGCCACGGGTGCGGTTGGCGACGAGGCGGCCGTCGCGCAGGACGACCACCTGGTCGGCGATCGCGCAGACTTCGGCGAGGCGGTGGGAGATGAACAGGACGGCCGCACCTCGTTCGGCGATGCGACGTGTGGCGTCGAGGACGACTTCGGCCTCGCGGTCGTGCAGGGTGGCGGTGGGTTCGTCGAGGACGAGAATCTGCTGCTCGTTGCCCCAGCGGGACATGGCGCGGGCGATCGCGATCATGGTGCGTTGCGAGGCGCTGAGGTTCTGGACCGGTGTGCGGACGTCGAGGTCGACACCGAACCGGTCGAGGAGCTGGAGCGCCTCCGTGCGCTCGGCGGTCCGGTTCGGCGAGGACAGCGCCCTCCAGCCGGCGTTGCGGTCCAGGTTCAGGTTCTCCACCGCGGTCAGGGTGCTGATCAGGCCGAGGTCTTGGTGGATGAAGTGCAGACCGTGGCCGCCGGCGTCGGCGAGCGCGCTGGTGATCTCACCGCTGTCGGGCCGGTGGATACCTGCAAGGATCTTCACCAGGGTGGATTTGCCCGAACCGTTGTGGCCCACGACAGCGGTGATCTTCCCGCCGTACAGCGTGAGGTCCACATTGTCGAGGGCGAGCGTTCCGGGGAATGACTTGCTGATGCCTCGGACACTCAGGAGGGGTTCAGCCATGGGAGTCTCCTGGAGGGTGGCCCCAGCGTGGCCGCCCTCCCTCTAGTGGGGTTACGCAGATCAGGAAGCCGACTTCCACAGGGTGGTGAAGCGCTTGGCGAAGTCCGGGTAGCCGGTCCAGCCGTGGCTGACGTCCGCGGGAAGGTTGCTCTTGGTGAGGAACTGGATCGGCGGGGTGTCGGCGACCGCACCGGGGTCGGCCTTCTGGCCTGTCGTGAGCCGCGCCAGGGAGTCGACAGCGGTCCAGCCGATGACGGCGAGATCGAGGGCGAGGCCGGCCTTGATGCTGCCGTCCTTGATCTGCTGCAGTGTCTCCGGGGTCGGGGAGTTCGCGATCATCTCGACGCCGTTGAGTCCGGCGGCCTTCATGGCCGCGGCGAGGCCGTTGGCCTGTTCACCGACGCCGAAGACGACAGTCTTGGTGTCCGGATGGGCCTGCAGGTCGTCGACGACGATGCTCGGCGCCTTGCTGCCCAGGGAAGCCGCGGGGATGTCGGCGGTCCGCACCTTGCAGCTTCCGCACAGCACCTTCATCTCTTTCTGGAACGCCTCGGAGAGGACCTCGACGAACGGCAGTTCCGGCGTCTTGTACAGCACCGCGTCCACGTTGGCGCCGTGCTCGGCGACCACGTAGGCGGCGAGCAGCTCGCCGGTCTGCTTCACGATCTGCTCCGACACCTGTCTCACCGCGATCTTGGAGGCGTCTGCGCCCGTGACACCGGTGGTCACCACGGGGATCCCCTTGGCGTGCAGGGCGTCGAGTCCGCGCTGCCAGAGCGACGGCGGTATGGCGGGCACGAACACTCCGTCGTAGCCGCCGGAGACGGCCGTGTCGAACGCGGAGCCGACCGTGTCGGCGGCCTGGCCGGTGTCGATGCGGGTCAGCGTCATCCCGAGCGCCTTCGCCGCGGGCTCGGAGATCTGGTAGAAGAGCGCGCAGATCGGCGTACCGCAGTCCATGTACGCGATCTTCTTCCCGGCGGGCGACTTCCTCAGCAACTGGGTGATCGGAAAGGCGCTGGGCTTGTCCAGGTACGGCTGGATCATCCGCTTGGCAGTTGCCGTCTCGGCGGTTCCGCCTGACTTCGAAGTACCGGCACCGCTGTTACCGCTTCCACAAGCGGCCAGTGCGAGCAGGGGCAGGGCAGCCACAACGGCGATGGCCCTGCTGACGCGCTTTGCCATTCGTTTCCTCCATGTCAGGCCGCTGTGCGGCAGGACCGAGCGGGCGCAAAAGGTTCATAAGATATGAACCATTAGGGTGGTAAAGCGTGATAGTCACTGCGATACGGCGTCAAGGTCTGGTAGCAGCGAATTTCACAACTTTCTGCATATGGCAGAACTGGGGAGGACAGGAGTCGTGTGCATGGCAGGCGAGTCCGACCGGCGCCCTCGTCCGCGGTGTCGCCGCCGGGGCGGGCGATCAGTCGGTGCCGGTGACTCCGGCGAGGAAAGAGCCCAGGCTGGACCGCATGCTGTCGTAGTCGGCGGCCGGGCCGACCGGAACCCGGTGAAGGCGGTCGCGGATGGGGGCGAGCACCGTGTCCACGGCATGCTTGGCGGCCCGGATCGCTGCAGGAGGGTGCCTGGTGATCGAGACGACCAGCTCGGCGGTGGCAGTGTCGAGGTCCTCGGCAGGGACGCAGGCGGTGGCCAGGCCCAGGCGGACGGCTTCCGTTCCCTCGACCAGCCGTCCGGACAGGAGCAGGTCGCGGGCGGTCGCCGGGCCCGCGAGCAGTGCAAGCCGGGCGGCGAAGGCGGGCGGCACGAGGATGCCCCAGCGGGCGATGGGCATCCCCATGCGCGCATCCTCGGCGACGATCCGCAGATCGCAGGCGCAGGCAAGCTGGCAGCCTGCCCCGACAGCCGAGCCGCGGATCTGTGCGACGACGGGGACTGGGATGCGTTCCACCGCGCTGAGCGCAACTTCCATGGCCGCGAAGCTGGCGTCGACCTCCGCGGGGTCGGCGGTGAGCCATTCCCGCATGTCGGACCCGGCGCTGAAGGTGGCCGAGCCGCGGCCGACGAGGACGACAGCTCCGAGCGACGGGTCCTCGGCCAGCTTGTCGCACAGGGCGGCCAGGGCCAGCCAGTCGCGCGTGGCGAGGGCGTTGGCGCGGCGCCCGTTGCCGACCAGCACGGTGGCCACCGCGCCGTCGCGGCGGACATTGACCGCGCCACCAGGCTGAGCGCGGGCAGCCCCGTCCTGGTGGGTGTCCTCGCGGCAGCCACCCGGCGGCTCGGCCGGCCCGACCGCCTCGGCCTGCCCGGCGCTGGGCGGGGCCTGCCGTCGCGCGCCGTTTTGGGGTTCGCCACGGGGATGTGCTACGGGCCGGCCGGTCATCTGACCGCACCCGTCGCGTGCAGCTCGGCTATCTCCTCCGGGCCGTAGCCCGTTTCCGCCAGCACCTCGTCGGTGTGCTGCCCGAGCAGCGGGGGTGCGCTGCGGATGCGGGCCGGCGTGTGGCTGAGCTTGAGCGGGGAGCCGACGGCGTGCAGTTGCCCCACGGTCGGATGGTCCAGCTCCACGACCATCCCTCGGGCCTCGGCTTGCGGGCTGCTCAGGGCATCCGCGACGGTGGCGATGGGGGCGCACGGCACCCCGGCGGCGTCCAGGAGCTCCGCCCACTCCGCGCTGCCGTGCCGGGCCAGCGCGGCCTCCAGCAACGGAATCAGCGTTCGGCGATGCCGTACCCGGTCGGGGTTCCCGGCGAAGCGGGGGTCGACGGCCAGGTCCGGCACGCCGAGGACCTCGGTGAGGCGGCCGAAGAGCTTGTCGTTGCCGGCGGCGATCATCAGGTGACCGTCTGCGGTGGGCAGCGCCTGGTAGGGGACGATGGTGGGGTGGGCGGAGCCGTGCGGGCCGGGTGTCTTCCCGGTGGCGAAGTATCCGCCGGCCACATAGGTGAGCCAAGCCAGTTGCCCGTCGAGCAGGGAGACGTCCACGTGCTGGCCCCGGCCGGTCGACTTGCGGGAGTAGAGGGCGGCGAGGATGCCGATCGTGGCCCACATGCCGGCGCCGATGTCAGCGGTGGCAACGCCGGGCCGCAGCGGCGGGCCGCCGACCTCGCCTGTGATGCTCATCATCCCGCTCTGGGCCTGGGCGATGGCGTCGTAACCGGGCCGGGACGCCCAGGGGCCGGTCTGCCCGTACCCGGAGATGGACGCGTACACGAGCCCGGGGTTGCGGGCGGACAGGTCGCCGTAACCGAGGCCGAGCCGGTCGGCCGTGCCGGGCCGGAAGTTCTCCACCACGACGTCGGCCCGGTCGGCCAGGCGCAGTACGAACTCCCGGCCCTGCTCGGACTTGAGGTCGACACCGATACCGCGCTTGTTGCGGTTGGCGGCGAGGAAGTAGGCGGACTCGTCACCCTGGTACGGCGGCGCCCACTGCCGGGTGTCGTCGCCGTCCTTGGTGTCCTCCACCTTGATGACTTCGGCGCCGAGGTCGGCAAGGACCATGGTGGCCACCGGGCCAGAGAGGATGCGGGACAGGTCGAGGACGCGAACGCCGGCGAGAGCGGCGGGAGCGCCGTGACCGGCTGACACGACCTGCAGTGCCGTAGGGAACTCGGGGATTCTGGGCGGTAGTGCGGTCATTGGGCGTGGTGCCACCCTTCTGATGGATCTACATGGGAGAAGGAGCGCCGTCGGGTGCGTTCGATCGCCGTGCGGCTGGGGCCCCACTCCCTTGGGCAGTGGGACAGGGCGTGCCGGGCGTCGCGACGCCGCGGAGAATCCTTCAGACGGCCCCGGGGGCTGGCCTCACCCTGCAGGGCCGCCGCAGGAGGCGGCGGGGGATGCCGTGCGACCCTCTGCCTGGTGAGGAGGCAAAGTGACGACTTCGCCCATGGTGAGGGCCCTTCCCTTCCAGGTGGTTCGGTGACGCGAGAGGGAAAGGCCCCACGCACGGGACGGAGCAGGTCACTGAAACCCACAAACGGTTATGCCTGTTGAGATGGACTCTCCCGCCCGCCCCGGACCCATGTCAATAGTCCAACGGTTATGCTCTTTTATAGGGCGCTGGGTTCCTGCCCACGCATGGCCGGGGTCGCGCCGCAGCGAGCTCCGCAGCGGCTGCACGGTGCGTATGCCTCGGCGGCTCGCTCGCACCGGCCGCAGCGGCTCGCCCGGTTCGTCGCTCGGAAATGCGCGCGCCTCGCCTGGCCTGTCATGTCCGCGGGTCGCGTGGTCGTCCCCGCGAACCGGCTGCTTGCCGGGCGGGACCGCCTTCGTCGAGACGACCTGCACCGCATGGGCCTTGACCTGGAACGGTGCAGGTTACGGCTGACGGCGGCATGCGACGACGAGGTCGCCGCAGGTAGCTCGGCATGGACACCAAGGGTCCTTGCCCTAAGCCCGCCCGGGGCACGCGGTCTGGCACCGCGCCTCGCCGCGCTGTCGAAAAGCCCTGGTAGCTCCGCTACAAAGGCTCTCCGGCGCCTCGCGATGCTTCCCCGCAGCCCGAAGGCGTGTGCCCCCAGCACCGGACCACGCGACCCCATCGGCCGCTCATAGTGCAGGGACCCACGAGTGAAGGCGCCGCCCGAATCAGGCGGGCGGTTCGCCGCAGCGGGGCGCCGTGCCCGGCATCTGCGCACTGCACCTCAGCTCATGGATCCGGCTTGGGCCGTACCATCCGCGTGGCGTTCCACAGCGACCCTCGTGCGTGCCAGGTCACCGGAGGCGATGGCGTCGACCAACGCGATGTGGACTTCGAGCCGGTCGGCCAGATGCTCGGCGCGATGGCCGGGATCGTCGCTCTCCGCGGTGATGGCGCGCTCCGCGATGCACCGGGTGAGGCCGAGGTAGACACCCTGGAGCATCTGGTTGGGACTGACGCGCACGATCCGCTCGTGCAGTGCCCAGTTGGCCCGCATGAAGGCGTCGGTGCTGTCCGTCGCCCGCCGCATGACCGTGAGTTGCTTACGCAGGTCGGCGACGTCCTGCCGGGTGCAGTGGCGGGCTGCGTCGGTGGCCACCAGCAGCTCGAGAGCGTCACGCATGGCAATGGCATCGGCGACGGACGCAGCGTCGTCGACCGTGAGCAGCGTGTGGCGAAGCCGCACGATCGGGCTGGTGGCGGCGACGTACAGACCACCTCCGCGACCCGGTTTGATCACGACCCGGCCCCGGCTCTCCAGCAGCCGTACGGCCTCATTGACGGTCGCCCGGGCGAAGCCACTGCGAGTTCGCAGGTCCTCTTTGGTTCCCAGCCATGCGCCAGGAGAAAGGTGCTGCTGCTCTATCTGGGCCTCGATGGACGCGACCAGCGTCTCGGCCCGGGTACCGGGCTTGTCAACGGTCATGTAAACATCCTAACCGTTAGGCCCTTGACATGGTAGGCGGCGCCGGGGAAGCTCTGTCGCAAACCAGCAGTATCAATTTCCCCATTTTGGCATGCGGGAAAGGGCACTCCACGGATCGGTTCCCGGTCAGGGCGGGACCCTGCTGACCATGGGATCGGGCGAATTCCCGTGCGGAGCCGACGTCCTGATGGAGGACTACCTCATCGTCATGCCCGACACGGTGAACGCCCACCGGCGCACCTGGCAGACCGCGACGGCGGCACGTGCGCCAAGTGCTGCCGACGGAATGCAACCGGCGGCGCATCCGGTCGATGCCGTGGCCGAGCAAGGCGGTTTCCAGCCTCACCCGTCCGTTGAACCGCCCGGGTGACTCCGGCAGCAGCAAAGGACAGACAGACCATGCATATCGTCCGCAGGGCCGAAGCGCCCGGCTACACACCACCCGGTCACCAGGACGTGGCGGCCTGGAGGCTGCAGGGTCTGCAGGCCGGCGGACCCGAAAAGTTCGCGGTGGCCGTTTCCAGCTATCCGCCCGGCGCCGGCGCCGGGCCGGCGCCGGTACCCGCCTCGTGTGTGTACGTCGTGCTGGACGGCGAATTCACCCTGGAGGCGGAGGAGCGAACCGAGTGCCTGTGCATGCATGACTCGGTCCATCTGAAGGCGGGCGAGGTCCGCTCCATACGCAACGACGGCACCCGGACGGCCACGCTGCTGGTGGTCACCGACACTTATGCGAGCGCGAAATGAACGACCTGCCACAGCACCACGATCTGCCCGACTACGACGATCTTCCGCCCGCGCCCGGCGGCGGACGCAGTGGCTGGGGCATGTTCGGACAGGACGACAACGTCGGTCTGATCAACCTGCTCACTCCGCAGCGGGTCGCGGCCGCCGCACGACTCGTGCGGCGCGGTGCCCTGTTCCCGCTGGACGCTCCGCTCGGCGTGTTCTCGCCGCCGCTCAACCCCGCCCGGGGCACCCCGCGTCACCAGGTGATCCACCAGCCCGGCGGCATCGGCTTCGACGACGTCTACGACAACCTCTATCCGCAGGCGTCGAGCCAGTGGGACTCGCTCGCCCACATCGGGTACTCGCGGAAGGTCTATTACAACGGCGCCACCGCCGAAGACATCCTCTCGGGCCGCCGCAACACCATCGACCACTGGGCGCGGCACGGCATCGCCGGGCGGGCGGTACTGCTCGACATGGAGCGGGCGCTGGCCGCGGCAGGCCGACCCTACAAGCCGTACAGCAGCACCGCCTTCGGCGTCGAGGATCTGGAGACCGCGCGTCGGCACGCCGGAGTCGAGTTCGCCACGGGCGACGTGCTGCTGCTGCGTACCGGCTTCGCCGGCTGGTACACCGATCAGCCGGCGCAGGTGCGCCGGGATGTGCCCAAGCATCTGCGGGCGCCGGGCGTCGAGCAGTCCGAGGAGGTCGCCCGCTACCTGTGGAACACACATGCGGCGGCGCTGGCCACGGACACCTTCGCGGTCGAAGCCTGGCCGGCGGACTTCAGCACGCAGGCCGAGCCTTTCGGCTTCCTGCACCAGACGCTCATCGGCTCCTTCGGCATGGCACTGGGCGAGTTGTGGTGGCTGGACGCGCTGGCCGACGACTGCGCGGCCGACAATGTCCACGAGGGCTTCCTGGTCAGCGCACCCCTCAACGCGCCGGGCGGCATCGCCTCACCGCCCAACGCCGTGGTCATCAAGTAGGCCGCGAAGCCAGCTGCCGGCTCCGTGCCCGGGAAGTCCCCGGCGCACGCGAGTTCGAGTGACACGAGGGTGTCCCAAAAGCTACGCGGAACAGAGCCTGGGCCACCGACATCCGGGCCGCACCTTGGTCGGCCGCTCATCCCCGTCCGTCGCCCCGTTCTGGTCCGCAGGGGATCCATCCCCGGCCGCGCAAAAGGTCGAGTCGATCACAGGAAAACGGAAAACGGCAGGTCAGGAGCCTCTTCCGGCGGGTTCCAGAATCGCCGCCACGCCCCCCACATGATGCGTCGAGCAAACGCCATTGTTCGCTCAGGACATGGTCCATCACGATGTTGTTGCCGCTGGCGGCCATCCCCGCGCCTGCCCGGTGGAAGCGCATCCAGGTGTGCTTGAGCACGCTCTGGAGCTGGTCGGGGGCGAGGCCCCGTGGTGTTGTCCGCACGGCGTGGAAGGCGTCCACCGGCACGTAGAAGTACGTGTCGTCCAGGATCGGGAGGCGCTCCTTGGCGATGCTCGACTTCCCGGCCTGACGGGCGGCGTAACGGAACGAGTTCCTGAGCAGGTCCGGTGGGACTTCACACGCCGGGCTGGGTTGCGTCGAGGGCCTGTTCTGCCCAGATGGTTTTACCGGTGTCGGCGTAGCGGGGGCCCCAGCCGCGGGTCAGCTGGGCCACCAGCAGCAAACCACGGCCGCCCTCGTCGTAGGTGTGGGCCCGGCGCAGGTGGGGGGCGGTGTTGCTGGCGTCGGAGACCTCGCATATGAGGTGACGGTCGTGGATCAGCCGTAGCTGGATGGGCGGGGCGGCATGGCGGATGGCGTTGGTGACCAGTTCGCTGATGATCAATTCGGTGACGAAGGATGCCTCCTTCAGATCCCAGGCCATGAGCTGGGCGGCGACGAGCTTGCGGGCCTGGGCCACGATCGCTGGGTCGGCGGGCAGGTCCCAGGAGGCGACATGCCGGGCGTCGAGGGTGTGGGTGCGGGCGATGAGCAGGGCGATGTCGTCCGAGCGGACCTCGGGCGGGAGCGCGCCGATCACTGTGTCGCAGAGGTTGTCCAGGCCGACGGCGGGCCGGGCGAGTGCTGTGCGTAGCCGCGCCAGCCCCTCGTCGATGTCCAGGTTGCGGGACCCGATCAAGCCGTCGGTGTAGAGGGCGAGGATGCTCCCCTCAGGAAGCGCGACCTTGGCGGCCTCGAACGGCAGGCCCCCCAGACCCAGCGGGGGGCCGACGGGCGCGTCCAGGACGTCCGCGGTGCCTTCGGGGGTGAGCGGGGCGGGCATGGGATGACCGGCGCTGGCCAGTGTGCACGCTTGTGAGACCGGGTCGTACACGGCGTACAGACAGGTGGCGCCCAGCCCCCCGGCGGCCTCGGTGACCTGGTCGGCCGGCGACGCGCCGCCCGTGTCTGCGTCTGCCGCCAGCCGGACGACCAGATCGTCCAAGTGGATGAGCAGTTCGTCCGGCTACAGGTCGACGTGGCAAGAGTGCGCACGGCAGTGCGCAGCTGTCCCATGGTGGCCGCCGCCTGAATGCCGTGCCCGACCACGTCGCCGACGACCAGGGCGACCCGTGCGCTGGACAGCGGGAAGCACGGCCGCAAGCGCATGGCTACCCTGGCAGCGGTCTACGATGCCGAGCCCGCCAAGCGCGGTGTCGGCGGGACTTCATCGTGTTGCCGCCCTTGGCGGAGGCGGCTTTGGCGGTGGCCTCGCGCAGCGCCTCCGGCCTTATGACCACGCCCTTGCCGTCGACCGAGATCACCAGCGTGGTCGCGTCGGTGCACGGGGCGGGCACGATGGCGTCGTAGAAGTCGTCGATGTCGGCGGCGGCGCCCACCGCGAGTTCCTGGACCTGCCGGTGGCCGATCCCGGCGCCGGTCACCCCGTTGATCCGCTCGTACGCCTCGGCGAACGAGCCCCTCGACGCCTCGATCGCCGCGAGCTTGGCCAGCCCGTGGCTGTGCATCCCCGCCGGCAGGTTCAGCACCGCGTCGGCCGGGTGCAGATCGGCCACCGAGCCGCCGCGGTAGGCGATCCGGGTCACCATCACCTTCCCGAACACCGTGGCCAGGGTCCGGGAACGGCCCCGTTCGATCCTCGTGCGCTCCACACCGCTCGCGTCCACCACTTCGGCCAGGCGCTGCTCGGTCAGCTCTCGCAGCCGCGGTCCTGGAACAGCTGCCGGGTCACTTCCCGCATCCGCGAGCCCAGCAAGTCCTCCAACTGCGAGTGCGTCAAGGAGGCCGCGGCGGTGGACCCCAGTTCGTCGGCGACGGACTCGAACAGGCGACGGGAGGCCGCGAACGCGGCCTCGGCCACGGCCAGATCCGCCCCGCCCCCGCCGCTCACCGCGCACCGGACCGGCACGCCAGCGCGAACAGCCCCGACTCGGCCTCGACGGGATCCGCCGTTCGACCAGCCGCTTCAGCTTCGACCGCATGCCTTCGACGTGGTTGGCCTGCCTCCCCAACCCCACGGCGGTGCACACCTCCTTGCACCGCAACGGCCCCTCAGCCTCGGCGAACGCCACCAGGATCCGCCGGTAGGCCGGCGAGGTCACCGTGGCGTCCCCGGACGCCTCCGCAGCGAGCATCACCGCCGCCAGATCCGTCAACGGCGCCACCGCGGCCTCCACGTCCCCCACCGGGGCCGCGGCCGCCGCCGGGCCGTCGGACAGCACCTCGTCCACGGTCTCCCGCGTGATCCAAAGTCGCGACAGCTCCGCCTCCACCTGCGACAACTCCTCGGAAAGCCCGGCGATCCGCTCGCGCAGCCGATCGGCCCGGCCACGAGCCGCCCCTTCCCTGGCCTCAAGCGCCTCGATCAACGACGGCACCACACCACCACCCCGCAACGGTGCCCGCGCCCACGGCGGACTCAACGCCGACGACGGTAGAAGCCAGCCCAGGCAGCCACACCGCAAAACCCCGCGAAATCACCCCAACGAGGCACCCCCACAAGATCTGCACCCATCTTTTTTTGCCCTGCTGTTCCAGGGTGGCGAGTGCGGTCAGGGCTCGCTGGCGTTTGTCGATGCTGGCCCGCCAGCGGACCTGGGCAGGGGTGTGCGGGTTGCCGCGGAGGTTCATGCCAGGGCGGTCTGGAGACGGGTGCGAGCGGCAGGAGGGTGTGGGTGTTGCAGCGTTGCCGCCGGCCGACACCCTGAACCGATCTTCGGCGGGAGATCGGTACCGGGAACCATCCAGAAGACTGATAGGCGGGATCCACCAGTTGAATGGCGTAGGGGGTAGGCGACAGGGAGCAACTTGCCCGATAGTCGTGCAAGTCCAGACGCCCCCTAATTCCTCCGGGCGTTTCCCTTCGGTGCACTGGCGCTCCGCGGTGTGGCACAGCCACGCGACAGCTTGCCGCGTGCCCTGTCACCGCCCACGTGGAGGCCTTGCGTGCCCGGTTTCACCTCCTCATCCGTTCCCACCGAGGATTTCGCCGTCCGGAGCACCGAGCGCGTGCCGGAATCCGGGGGCAGTCTGCGCTTGACGCTCCTGATGAGCGGGAGTTGTCTGCCGGTCCTCGGCGCGGTGCTACTCGCTCCCGTGTTGCCGAAGCTGCAGGAGCTGTTCAGCACGGTGCCGGACGCGGACGTACTGGTCCCGTTGATCCTCACGATTCCCGCGCTCACGCTCGCTCTGGTCTCCCCCCTCGCAGGTGTCCTGATCGACCGCCTGGGACGCAGGATTCCGCTGGTTGTCGCGACCGTCCTGTACGCGCTGTTCGGCACCGCTCCGCTGTGGCTGGACTCGCTCGGTGCCATCGTGGCCAGCCGTGCCCTCCTCGGTGTCGCCGAGGCCTTCGTCTTGACCTCCTGCACGACGCTGATCGGCGACTATTACGCCGGCCGGGCACGCGACCGCTACCTGGCCCTGCAGACGGTGTGCGCCACCATTTCCGCCACCGTCTTCTTCATACTCGGCGGGGCAATGAGCGCCTCGGACTGGCGCGCCCCGTTCCAGCTCTACGCCGTCGGGCTGCTCCTCGCCCCCGCGATGGCCGCATTCCTGTCCAAGCCCGGGCCGAGCGCCCCCGTGGACGAGGCGCTCACCGTCGGGCATCGGCCCTCCTCGGCCGGCCGGCTGGCCGGCATCTGCCTGCTCTCGGTGTTCGGTGGCATCGTCTTCTACGCCGTCCCGGTCGAAATGGCCTACCTGATGAACGGCCTGGGCATAGGGTCCAGCGCCCTCATCGGCATGATCACCGCGATCGCCAGCACAGCCACGATCATCGGCTCCGTCATCTTCGCCTCGATGATCGGCCGGCCGGAGCGCAGACTGGCCGCGATCTTCGCCCTGTGCGCAGCAGGGTTCGTGCTGATCAGCCTGGCCCACAACGTGGCGATTCTGATCTTCGGCACCTTCCTGAACTGCATCGGCACCGGCTTTCTGCTGCCCACGCTGCTCACCTGGGCCATGTCAAAGCGGGAACACCGCAACCGAGGCCGGGGCACCGGACTGTGGATCGCGTCGTTCTTCCTCGGGCAGTTCCTCTGCCCGCCCGCCCTGCTCGCCCTCAAGTCCGCCACCGGCCACCTCACGACGGCCGTCGGCGCCCTCGGCCTCGCCTCCGCGCTCGTGGCGGCCGGACTGCTGCCCCTCCTCCGGAAAACCAGCCCGCAGGAAACCCTGCAAGCGTGAGCCGGGCCGGGCCATCCGCCTCCCGGCTCAGCACCGCGCGGCACATTGTCCTACCAGCCCCGCACCGGCTGCCAGCGGGACTACCTCCCCCACGACCTGCCCCCTGCTGGCACGGTGAAGTACTACGTCTACAAGTGGCGCGACGAAGGCACTGACCAGACCATCCACGACCTGCTGCGATGGCAGGTCCGCGAGATGACGGGCGGACGGCCGACCCCAGCCTGGTGGTGCTCGACACCCAGAGCCTGCACGCCGCCGCCGTGGTGCCCGCGGACACCACGGGCGGTACACGGGCACGAAGGGTGCCGGGCCGCAAGCGCGGCATGGCCGTTGACGTTCGGTCTGGTGATCACAGTGGTGGTGCTGGACGGGATCTTGATGCCGCACCGCAGGCTGGTGCGCGACTACGAGCATCGGCCCGCCGCAGCCGAGTCGCGGCTGTACTGGGCCATAAGCGACCGGATGTCGTGCAAATCTTCACCCTGCGGCGTCGGCTCCATGGTCTCCTTCCAGTACGAGCACCACCTTCGACCGGCGCGGACCATGTACGCCCGGCACCCGGATCGGGTCCGAGGCGGAGACCACCAACCGCAGCAGGCTCCCGCCTCAGCGGTTTCCGTATCGGCCCGGTCCTGTTCGGCCAGGTGGCGCAGGACCCGCTCGACGATCCCCAGCTCCTCCCGCTCGGCCTCGACTTCCTGAAGCCTCTTGGCCAATTCCTCGGCGAGCGCGTCCAGTTCGCTACGGCGAGCCGTGTTCCGCTCCAGATCGGACATCCCCGCACCCTCCTCACGATCCCCGGCGTACCGACATGGTGACGGGTCGTAGGCGGCCCGCTCACGCAGGCGCAGCAGAACCAGAGAACCCTCCCAGCCGACCGGTCAGACGATCTTCACCATGGACACCTGCCGCTGACCAGCCCGAGCACCCCCGACCCCGCGCACACCAGCCCGCTCGACCTGCAGTTTTCACGATGCACACTGCTCATTGACGGACGCTCCTAGCGCAGCGAGTCGCGACAAGCTCGCAGATCAGGGTGGCCATGGGGAGGACCACTGGCTAGTCGCCGAACGCAACGGCGACAACTCCCGCACAGAGCTCCGGCCGGGCAGATGCTCATCACGCACTTCGACATGACGTACCGCTACTTCGTCTGGGTCTCGTTGATCGGCAACGCGATCGGGGCCTTCGCCTCGCTCGTGGCCGGTCTGGCGGACCGCTGGGGCCGGGCGAATCTGGTGGTTTACGGGCTGCTGATCGCCGCGCTGCTGGTCCTCTTCGGACTGCCGAACGCGGCGGACAAGACCACCTACCTGGTGCTCTTCGCGCTCGTCAGCTTCATCGAAGGCATCGTGCTGGTCGCAACCCCGGCGCTGATCAGGGACTTCTCCTCTCAGCTCGGCCGGGCCACCGCGATGGGGTACTGGACGATGGGCCCGGTCATCGGCTCCCTCGTGGTCACCACCTTCACCAGCAACACCCTCGACAGCGCCACCTGGCAGGACGAACTGCGCTACTCGGCGATCGCCAGCCTTGTCATAACGTATCGGCCTCGCCGAGGAGGCGGCCAGCGGCCGTCGCGAGGGCCAACTCGGGGCCCTTGACGCACAGCACGGACACCTCGTGCTTGTGGAGGATCTCGATTCCCTCGGCCCGTTCGCGCCGGTTCCACCAGAGCTGGCCGAGCATGCAGACGATGATGACGTCGACTTCGCCGCGCTGTACGGCAGCCATGAGGAGCTCGTACTGGGTGCGGTGCTTGCCGTGGGTGGCCGACTTGCCGTTGTCCCGGAAGCGGCGCCCCTGGAGGGCGATTCAGCGCTGTTCGGCCAACTCTGCGGTGTCCTCGCCGTGACGGATGACACCGTCTTCGTCGCCCTCATACGCTTTGCTGATGCGCTCGCATGACGCACCTTTACTAAAGGCGCAAATGCCCTATGGCCGGTATGTTCCTTGATCACGACCTGGTGATTCAACGTGTTACCAATGAGGGAGGCAGAACGGTCGTCGAGCCGCCCTGGGGCCCGGCCTTCACCGCCTCCGGTCTGGACCTGACTCGTACGTCGCCCCCCGTACCGGAGATCCTCCAGGACATCCGGCGCTCCCGCGGCGGCCTTTCCTGCCATGTCGCGATCAAGACCAACGACCAGATCGCCCACGACTCCCTGGCACATTCCTTCGCCGGTGCCGAGCATCTGGCGACCGTGACGCCGCCGCCTCAACTGCCGTACGGAGCCAACATGGACTTCCACCTCTACCGCCTGGACGGCTGATCGCACACGGCCGCGCCTGCGTGCTCCGCGACGCGTGACGGCCCCGGGGCCGATCACGGCACGGACAGCCGTGCAGCGTAGAGCCTCGACCGGACCTGGCTGTCCGGACATTCACGACGTGCAGTTCCGTGCGGTGCCGCCACGCCCGGCGGCACCGCACCGAGTCATCTGATGGGAGAACTTCGTGACGATGGTTGCAGGGCCCGCAGAGGCCGGCGACGCCGCGGCCCGCACGTTCGATGTGCTGGGCGGCACTTATGAGGAGACGCACGGGCGGATCCCCGAACTCCTCTCCTCTCTGGACTGGTTGATCGCCCGTCTGCCACGGCGGGCGAAGGTGCTGGACCTTGGCAGCGGAACGGGACGTCCGACCGCGCAGCGGCTGGCTGCGGTTCGGGCGCAGCACCTTACTCATGCCCGCGGAGGCTGAGCCGCGAGGTCAGGCTCCGTCTTTCAGTCCGCTCACCTACCACGCAACGAGACTGAGCCGATCAACCCCAGATGTCCGAGTTCAACGGAGCGTAGTCAGCACCAAGTCAGCACGGGAGAGGTGAGGACGGGTGATGACGTGGGCTTTTAGTCAGCACCAAACCAGCACGGGAGTCAGCACCGCACCGTCAAATCGGCCCCAACTACGCTTCCCGGACAGCACTTCTTTCGCCCCCTCGCCAAGGCTTTCAGCCGCCGCTCCATGAGCCGTCATGGTGGTCCGACGCATAGCCGCGCCCCGAACTATGTCGTCCCACCACATGTGCCCCTGACCTGCACGTTCCTACGGTGTGCGAACACGTACCCGTCCCCACCGCACACGAGGAAGTGGCGCACATGACCTCCGCAGCAACCGCTCCACCGACCCCCACCAAGCTCCCCAGGATCGTCGCCGCCAGCCTCATAGGCACCACCATCGAGTGGTACGACAACTCATTCGATCGGGGCTAGGACCTGCGGTTTTGCCACCTAAGGGGCCTCGAAGTCAGCACGGAACCAGCACGGGTACGCAACGGTGCTGGGTGGGGCAGCATTCGCGGGATCGGCGCAGCATCAGGGAGGCCGTCTGGGCGACCAGCAGATCTCACAGACTGTAGCCAACGTCCCGGATCGCGGCCGACCGTTCCCAGCCCCGCCGGAAGTGGTACACGAACCAGCGGCGCCGAAAGTGAGCAGGCCCCTCGAGATCGCCCACCGGATCGTGACCACAATCCGCGTCGCCCCCGGGGACGGCCGATCCGGCCGCCGCTGGGCCGCCGTACGCCAGGCCGATGATTACCTCACATCGTCGCCACCCTGGTGTGCGAGGACGGCAGCCGCCCCGATGACGTGCGCTTCGGCAAGCACGCCCAGACCGAATGCCGCCTGATCGAGCACCGCAGTTCGTCAGGGCCGGCAGGACGGCCGGACGCTGAGCAGCTCGGTCCGCAGCACGGGCGTGCCGTCGACAGGCGCCGGGTCCTGCGCAGTTGACTCGATACCGCCAGCAGCGATCTTGTCGAGCGTCTCCAGGCCGGCGGCACCGACCGTACCGAACACCGTGTAGTTCGGCCGCAGCGCGGAGTCGCCGTAGACGACGAAGAACTGCGAACCGTTCGTGTCCGGACCGGCGTTGGCCATCGCCAGCAAGCCGCGCCCGTAAAGGCGACGGACGCCGGTCGGATCGCTCGGTGCCGGCGGCAGGTCCACCGGCAGCTCGTCCTTGTACTTGTACCCCGGCCCTCCTTCGCCGGTGCCGGTCGGGTCACCACACTGCAAGACCTTCAGCGTCGGGTACGCCGTCAGCCGATGGCACACCGTACGGTCGTAGAACCGGTGCCGCACCAGGTGCACGAAACTCTGGACCGTGCAGGGCGCCTTGGCCCGGTCAAGACGCAGCGGGAGCGGGCCCTGGCTGGTCGGGACAGCCATATCGACCGTGCCGTGACTGGGGGTGCGTCGCGGGTCGGGCGGCAGGGGAACCGGCCGCGCCGCCGGCTCGTCCGGGGTCTGGGTGTACTGGCAAGGACCGTGCGTGGTGCGCGGCGGGGCATCGGAAGCGGAGGCGGTGGTGCTGACCCCGGACACGGCCAACGCTGCTGCCGCCAATGCGGTCATGAGAGTTTGGTTCATCCTGCGCACCCTCCAAAAGATCGCCAGATTTCGGAGCGGTCGGAGTCTAAGGCGCGGCCCGGCGGGCGAGAACCCGTCCGCAAGCCACATCCGCTGGTGCCGACAACAGCCTGCGATAGGGCCGCAGCCGAGCAGGCCGCGGACAGCGCAGCAGTCCACCGCGGCAGCCGCGATGGCCTCTGATTGGCACCACCAAGAACATAGGAACTGGCACACCGCGATGGGGCCGTGGCAAAGAGGTCACGGACAAACCAAGCGCCCAGCAATCTAAGTGGGCGTTGTGTGAGTCGCCGGTGGTGTTGTCCGGTTTGAGGGCTTGCGGTCGGCCGGGCCTGCGGTCTGCTGGTAGGCATGGGCGGGCGGCAGCCGTACCCGAGTGATCTGTCGGACGAGGCGTGGGAGCTGATCCGGCCGGTCATCACGTCCTGGAAGGGACGGCACCGCTCGGTCAGCGGTCATGAGGGCCGGTACGAGATGCGGGAGATCGTCGACGCGATCCTCTACCAGGCCCGGGTGGGCTGCCAATGGCGCTACCTGCCACACGACTTCCCGCCCTACACCGCGGTGTACTACTACTTCGGCAAGTGGCGCGACGACGGCACCGACCAGGTGATCCACGACCTGCTGCGCTGGCAGGTGCGCGAGAGCCGCGGCCGCCGTGAGGACCCGTCCGCGATCGTGATGGACACCCAGACCGTGCACGCCTCCGTCAACGCGCCCAAGGCCACGACGGGGCTGGATCCGGGCAAGAAGAGCCGAGGCCGCAAGCGGGGCATCGCCACCGACATCCTGGGCCTGCTCATCGCGGTGATCGTGGTTGCGGCGAGCGTGCACGACAACGCCATCGGCATCACACTGCTGGACCAGGTCGCCGCGGACAACCCGTCCGTGACCAAAGGCTGGGTGGACGCCGGGTTCAAGAACGCGGTCATCGACCACGGCGCCGCCCTGGGCATCGACATCGAGGTGGTGCAGCGCGATCCGCACACGAAGGGCTTCGCACCGGCGCCGAAGCGGTGGATCGTGGAGCAGACCTTCGGCACGCTCCTGCTGCACCGCCGCCTGGCCCGCGACTACGAGACCCTGCCGGCCAGTGCGGCCTCGTGGATCCGCTGGTCGATGACCGACGTCATGACCCGCCGGCTCACCGGCCACACCGCGCTGACCTGGCGCGATCCGCCGCCGATCGGCGCCAGGGCCCCGACCCGCGAGGCGGCGCATGCGTGAGCTCCTGGCCCAGATCGACGAACGACAGGCCGCCGGCCGCGAGGAAGCAGCCCGCCTGCGCGAGCAGATCGCCCAGCTCAGCGAGCAACTCACCGCCGTGGAGCGCCGGCTGGAGCGGCTGGAAATCACCCGGGAGACCGTCCTGGAGATCGCCGAGGACAGCGACCCCGGCGGCTTGGAACCGCTGCCGTCCGCCTACCGCCAGATCCTCGCCCTGTTCGAGGACGACCAGCACGGCCTACGAGCCAAGGACATCTGCGAAGCCCTGGGAACCGGCACCGAGAACCGCCACGTCGAAGGCGCCCGGGCCAAGCTCAAACGCCTCGTGAGCCGCGGCATCCTCACCGAACCCGGCCTGTTCACGATGCCCCGACCGGCAAGGTGAACCCGCGCGAAGGCTCACTGAACACCCACTAAGAAGCCGTATCTCTATCGGTCATCAGGACAATTGGGATCGAACAACGGCCCAGGTCGGGTGATCTCGGCCGGGTGGCTGGCACGAGAACAGAGCCTCCTGGGAAGCTCGGGGTCGCGCCGCCACTCGAGTGGAGTCCCTGTTGTTCCAGTCCCGTGTGCCGGTCCCCGCTCCGTCCAAACCTCCCGCTTGGCGCGGTGCGATCGCCTCGTGCACCGGTTCGGGGTCGGTCGGCCGACTCTTGGAGTCATGCCGCGTCGGGGTTGAGTAGGACGATTTTGCCGATGTGGTGGGCGTCCAGGATGCGATGGGCTTCTGCGGTTTGGTCCATGGGCAGGGTCCGGTCGATGACGACCTGCACCGTTCCGTTCTCGATCAATGGCCATACATGTTCCTGGACTTCGGCCACGATGGCTGCCCTCTGCCCGGCTTGGCGGGAGCGCAGGGTGGTGCCGTGCACGGATGCACGCCTGGCGAGGAGTTCGACGAGGTTGAGTTCGGCCGTCAGGCCGTTCTGCAGCCCGATGACGACCAAGCGCCCGTCGAGGGCCAGGGAGTGGATGTTGCGCGGAAGGTAGTCGCCGCCGATGACGTCGAGGATCACGTCGTAGGGACCGTGCTCGGCGAAGTCCTCGGTGCGGTAGTTGATCGCGAGGTCGGCGCCGAGTTCTCGGACCCTGGCAGCCTGCTCGGGCCCGCCGACGGTGGTGACGACGCGGGCACCGTGGGCCTTGGCGATCTGAATGGCTGTCGTGCCGATGCCGCCGGCTCCGCCGTGCATGAGGAAGGTCTCGCCTGGCTTCAGCCCACCGGTCATGAAGACGTTGGACCACACCGTTGCGGTGGCTTCCGGCAACGCTGCCGCCTGGACCAGGCTGACGCCCTTGGGCACCGTGAGCAGCTGCCCTTCAGGGACAGCGACCTTCTGCGCGTATCCGCCTCCGGTCAGCAGTGCGCACACCTCGTCGCCGGGCTGCCAACGCGTCACACCCTCGCCGAGAGCGCTGATCCGTCCGGAGACCTCCAGGCCCGGGTAAGGTGACGCTCCCTCCGGAACCGGGTACAGCCCCAGCCGCTGTGCCACATCGGCCCGATTGACGGCGCTGGCAACGACGTCGATGACCACTTCACCCCTCGCGGGGACGGGGTCCTCCACATCGATCCACTGCAGGACTTCCGGCCCACCGGGTTCCTTGATCGAAATTGCTTTCAAGACATTCCTCCGAGTGCGCCGCCTGACGGACGGCACATACGCCGGTCCGACGTTGTGAAAATGCGAGTGAGAGGGCACGCCCGGTAGGCTCACGCTGGTCCGGGGCCGCCGCAGAAACTCCGCCCGAGCCTGCCTGTCCAGCCCGCGCACTGGAAACTGACGAGCCCAGGACCCGGACAGCCCTGAGCTCGAAGAACAAGCCACCTGTCACCGACAAGACGCGAGCAGAACCGTCAAACGCCCCGAGACACTTCACGAGCAGGACCGGTCCGGCCGATGCGGATCAAGGTCAAAGTTGGCGCAGCGTCTCGATGATCTTTGCCGCAAGGCCGGGAAGTTAAGGATCTTCTGGTCGGTGTCGAGCGTGTCGGGTCAGCAGGCGAGGGCGTAGGTGGCGGGGCCGGTCTTGTGGATCAGGC